>JAOZLI010000013.1:0-6266 GCA_029934915.1 Desulfocapsa sp.
GAACCCTAAGCAGAAAACTTCATTTCCCAGACAGGAGAAACACTTTGAATTTTAGTGCCTTAAAAAAATACTTTGCTATAACAGCACTCTTCATAGCAGGCTGTTCTGCCAGCACAGTCACCACCGCTGTAAAGGATGGCGCAACCCCACTGAATGCTGAAGAAATATACACTCTTGTTAAAGACAACACCCTGCATCTCGTTTCGTCAAATTTCGATGCTCACATTTATTATTCCGAAAATGGATCATTCTCAGCAAATTCACTTAAAAACGCTGATGATACCGGCAGGTGGGACATTAAAAGCGATGCCAGCCTCTGTCTAAGATTTCGCGTCTGGTACTATGGCGATGTAAACTGCTATTCCGTTTACCAGCAAGCTGAAGACTCCAACTATCTTTTATTTTCTACCAATGGCGCATTTGCCTACACTGCTGATGTTACAGCAGGCGACCCAAAACAGCTTGCCAGTAACAACAAACGAAGGACAAAAGACACCTATTTACGTTCCTCTCTCAGCAAAAATCGAAATAGCACATCAGCCCGGTCAGGTACTGAAGTTTCGCCCATTGAAACGACCACTCCCTTTTTTATGGAGGAACCTGAGCCTGCCCCCGAAAATGATGACACTGGACCAAGCGTTAAGGAAATCGCCAAAGATTGTCCAGGATGTAATTTTGCTGGTGCTGACCTGCGACAAGCCTATCTGGTTGGAGCAAACCTCAAAGATGCAAATTTACAAGGTGCAAACCTGAATGGCGCCAATCTTCGGCGGGCAAACCTTGAAGGAGCCAATTTAACAGGCGCCAAAATGCTCTCCGCAAATCTTCCGGGTGCTAACCTGAGAAACGCAAATTTAAGTGGGGCGGATCTCACCGGATCAAATCTTATCCATACGGATTTCACAGATGCCAGTCTCACTAATACAATTCTTCTTAAAACTCTTCAGGAAGAGACCAAGGGGCTTTAAATGAGCACTAGTTTTACTCATCTCCACCTTCATACACAATATAGTTTACTCGATGGTGCAATCCGCCTTCCTGACCTTTTTGCAAAATGCAAAGAATTTGGCATGGATGCTGTTGCCATGACCGATCACGGTGCCATGTATGGAGCACTGGAATTCTTCTTAAAAGCCAAAGCTAAGGGCATAAAACCTATTGTTGGCTGCGAATTTTATATCGCTCCCGGTCATCGCACCGAAAAAGATCCAACTGCGCCAACCAAGGCTTTTCATATCGTTTTGTTAGCCATGAATTATGCCGGCTATAAGAACCTTATGAAGCTTGCCGGTATAGCCCAGTTTGAAGGGTTTTACGCAAAACCACGGATTGACCTTGAAGTTCTTGCCGAGAATAACGAAGGCCTCATTTGCCTGAGCGCCTGTCTCCATGGCGAGATACCCTGGTTTGCCGTACATAAAGGGGAAAAAGAAGCCAGGAAGAAGGCAAAACAATATAAGGATATTTTTGGTGACAGGCTCTATCTTGAGCTCCAGGAAAATGGTATTCCTGAACAGACTATCGTCAACAATACGCTTAAATCCCTTGCCAAAGACCTTGATATCAAGCTGGTCGCCACCAACGACTGCCATTACCTCAACAAAAAAGATGCCTATGCCCATGAGGTACTCCTCTGTATCCAGTTCGGAAAAACCATCACCGACCCGAAACACTTCAGCTTTCCATCCGACTCCTTTTATTTTAAATCGCAGGAAGAGATGGCAGCAAGTTTCAAGGACTGCCCGGAGGCTATCAGCAACACCCAGGAAATCGTTGATCGATGCAATCTTGAAATCGACCTTGGCGAGTATCATTTCCCCGAGTTCCCCGTCCCTGAAGGTGAAACCCTTGAAACAATGTTTGTTAAAGCCAGCTGGGATGGTTTACAGGATCGTTTTGCCGCCATGCGTACCGCCGGCACCTTTAGTAAAGAAGTTGAAAAACAGTATAATGAGCGCCTGGAGTTTGAGCTGGATATTATCAACTCCATGGGATTTCCCGGCTATTTCCTTATCGTTGCCGACTTTATCAACTGGGCCAAAGATCATGAGATTCCCGTGGGACCTGGACGTGGTTCAGGGGCTGGAAGTCTTGCCGCCTATGCCATGCGTATCACTAATATTGACCCCATCCCCTACGGTCTTATTTTTGAGCGATTTTTAAATCCTGAGCGTATTTCCATGCCTGACTTTGATATTGATTTTTGTCAATATCGACGCGGTGAAGTGATTGAATATGTTCGCCAGAAATACGGTGGAGCACCCCATGTTGCTCAGATTATCACCTACGGTTCCATGAAGGCAAAGGGGGTTATTCGTGATGTCGGCCGAGCACTGGACATTCCCTTTGGCGAAGTTGATAAACTTGCCAAACTGGTTCCTGAAGCAATGAAGATGACCATCGACAAGGCGCTTGATGAAGAACCGCGTCTGGTCGATGCGATTAATAAAGATCCGCGTATGGCGGAACTTATTCAGGTTGCCAAAACCCTGGAAGGCTTGGCTAGACATACATCCACCCACGCCGCCGGCGTAGTGGTTTCGCCAAAACCTATGGTGGAATATCTACCAACCTGCAAGGGCAAGGACGGTGAGACCCTCACCCAGTATGACATGAAACATACTGAGTTGACTGGACTTGTCAAATTTGACTTCCTGGGCTTAAAAACTCTTACCGTTATCGATAATGCCCTCAAGCACATCAAAAGTGATATTGGCACCGATCTTGATATTGACGCCATCCCCATGGATGACCTGAAGACCTTCAAGCTCCTCTGCGACGGTGATGCCCTGGGTGTTTTTCAGCTGGAAAGCTCCGGGATGCGCGAATTACTGGTAAAAATGGCTCCCGAGCAATTCAGTGATCTTATTGCTCTGGTTGCCCTCTACCGCCCCGGCCCCCTTGATTCCGGCATGGTTGATGACTTTGTTGAAACCAAACATGGTCGATCCACAGCTAATTATCCGCTGCCCCAGATCAAATCAGTTCTCGAAGAGACCTACGGAGTCATTGTCTACCAGGAACAGGTAATGAAAATCTCTTCCATTCTTGCCGGCTACTCCCTGGGTGATGCGGATATCCTGCGCCGAGCCATGGGGAAGAAGATCGTTGAAGTCATGGATGACGAAAAAGTCAAATTTATGGCTGGTGCCAAGGTTAAAAATATTGATCTTAAAAAGGCGGAATATGTCTTTGATCTGATGGCAAAATTTGCAGGATACGGATTCAACAAATCCCATTCTGCTGCCTATGCCCTCATCTCTTACCAGACAGCATTTTTAAAAGCCCACTACCCGTCACAATTTATGGCCGCACTGCTTTCCTGTGATATGAACAATACAGACAAAATTGTTCTTTATATCAATGAGTGTCGTGAACATGAAATCGAGGTGCTGCCCCCTGATATCAATAATTCCCTCATTGATTTCTCCGTCCACGACGACCGCGTCCGCTTTGGTATGGCGGCGGTGAAAAATGTTGGTAAATCTGCACTGCAATCCATTGTAGAAGAACGGGAAGCGGGAGGAAAATACACATCGCTTGAAGACTTCTGCAACCGGGTGGATTCCCGTAAGGTAAATTCACGAGTGATTGAAAGTCTTATTAAATCAGGATCATTTGATTCGGTGGGATGTAAACGATCACAGCTTTGGGCCATTATCGAGCAGGCCATGGAAAAGGCCAAGGCAGTGCAACGTGATAAACAATCGGGGCAGATGTCCCTTTTTGCTCTTGCCCCTGAAACGGACACCACTGATAAAAGTGCCATTACCCTCCCTGATATTCCCGAATGGGAAGAGCGGGAACGTTTGACAAATGAGAAAGAAACCGTCGGTTTTTATATCTCCGGCCATCCACTCGATGAAGACCTTGATGAGATAAAAACCATTGCCGATACTGATATTGCAGGACTCGATGAATATGGCGAAGATCAGGCGGTACGAATCGGTGGACTTATCAGAAGCTGCAAGCAGTTAAAGAGTAAAAAAGGTGACCTCATGGCCTTTATTACCGTAGAGGATCTGTTAAATTCTGTGGAAGTCATCGTTTTCCCGGACACCTTTTCTCGTTGTTATCACTTGCTCAATTCCACCGAAACCCTTATAATACAAGGGACTGTACAGCAGGATGATCGAGGTCCTAAAATAATTGCCCAGACTATTGAGTTGCTTGAAGATGCAAGAGCTACTCACACAGAGTCAATTAAGATTCAACTTGAAAGTGCTACGATCAGCAGAAAACGGATGGACTCCCTGAAAGAGGCTTTCTATCGCTATCACGGGAGCTGCCCCCTTCTTCTAACCATACACTTCCCCGGACAGGGTGAAGTTGACATCGAAATATTAAAAGATCTAACAGTTCGACCATGCAGAGGATTTACCCGTGAAGTGGAAGAAATTTTAGGATACAAGGCTCTCTTTTATAAGAAAAAACCACTGATAAATAACAGACAAAAACGTTGGAATCATGCAAAAGCAGCATAACCCCATGGCTCAGATACCGACACTCAAGCCCCCCTCATCAAAAAAGAATGTATTCCACATTCTTTTTTTGTGCATGGTTGCATTCGGTCTGGTCATGGGACTTGCATTTCCACCTCTTGAAAAACTCTATTTTAACGACAACACCCCTATCAGCTGGAGTTTTGTACTAATGTGTACAACAGCTGGCATCACAGTGGGCGTTGCTAACTACATTATTTTTTCCCTGATTGTTTCCAGGGAACTTCGGTTCCTGGTGGACGGCATGAACACCATCAACGCCCAGATCAGTAAGGCACTTTTTGGTAATGGCAAACATGATGAAAGTTTTGCGATTGAGGTACGATCCGACGATATACTGGGCGAGGTTACCAAGGCGTTTAATGTAATGGGCACAACGGTGGAACAACGCCTTTACCAGGAGGCAAGTTTTCGAGAGATTGTTTCCGCTCTTTCTGCCAATGTAGATCTTGAACAGACATCACAGAACATCCTGCAGTATTATATCGAATCCACTTGCATTACATCTGGTATTCTTTATGGAAAAAAAGATGATAAGATGACGCTTCTTGCCAGTCACGATATTGATACAGGGAGTAATCTTCCGAAGGAATTAGAATCCTGGCAAGGAATTATTAAAGACGCCATCGAATCAGGCACAATCCACACCATCGATACTGAAAAACAATGTTTTGACTGGGTAAACGTGACGACCCCCTACGGGACCTTACGTCCTAAAACGCTTCGCCTCATTCCCCTGACAGCCGACAAAAGCACTGTTGGACTGGTTGTTGCCGCCTGTGGACAAAGCGATCATCCCGAATCCATGCAAATCGAGACCTTGAAAACATACTCGAAATACATGGCTCCATATTTACAGAATGCATTGCTTCATCACAAGATCCAGGAAATGGCCTCCTATGACGCACTGACCCATGTGCTCAACCGGCGTTTTGGCCTGATCCGACTCCACGAAGAATTTTCAACTGCATTGCGTCACCGCAGCGATTTGAGTGTTATTATGCTTGATATCGATAAATTCAAGAATGTTAACGACACCCACGGACACGAAGCTGGAGATATTGTTTTAAAAACTGTAGCATCAACAATTGCCCTCAACCTTCGCAATGAAGAGGTCATTTGTCGCTACGGAGGAGAAGAATTTCTTATTATTCTTCCCATGGCAAACTTAAACAAGGCCGGCCTTGCCGCAGAGCGTCTTCGGAAACTCGTCGCTCAACAGACCAGCCTCTATAAAGATAAAGACATTCTCGTAACCGTGAGCCTTGGAGTCTCAAGCCTTTCCTCCATTATCACACAAAATGAAAACAACCTCATCAATTCTGCTGATACGGCATTGTATCACTCCAAACATATGGGACGTAATCAGGTTTCCCTGTTTCGCAACAACGAATCAATTCTTCTGCCCAAGAACAAGTAATAGAACTATTCTGGTGTGAGCTGATTGGTTTTGGTTTAACGTTCCAATCAAAATGGTGGGGCAATAGTTACAAGTATCCTCATATCACTATCCTCAGCCGCTCGAACCCCATGGGGTTCACTGATATCACTCACGAGGATATCACCCATCTCGGCAACAATTTCAGCCCCATCGGCTCCAAGAAAAAATCCTTTTCCACCAACCACATGAATACTCACCTGACCGTCAGCAGGATGCTTGTGCACTGGGAAAAGCTGCCCTGCGGCAAGGTTAAAATTCAAAATGCGAAAATAGGGTGAATCATGAAGCAGAAAGCGTTTAAACTTCTTTGGATCAAATTCGTT
>JAOZLI010000013.1:6366-17070 GCA_029934915.1 Desulfocapsa sp.
AATAGGGTGAATCATGAAGCAGAAAGCGTTTAAACTTCTTTGGATCAAATTCGTTGGTTTCACTTAATTTATAACAATCCATTATCTCTCCTTTACCAAAACTATTATTGATGGATATAGCCAACAAAACACAGCTCAATAACAGTTCAGGAGTGCCCTATATCTGTGCAGGCAGGCTGGCGAACTATAGTTAGTTCTATGTGAGCTATCCTGACCGCGCAGAGATGGGGTGCTCATGGACTGTTATATTCAAACAACGCGATTTAGGGCGCTTAACACCGCTTTAATAGAAGCAATAATAATGTCAGTATCTATTCCAACCCCCCAGCCGACAGTACCATCGTTCATTTCAATCTGAATATAGGCAACTGCTTTTGAACTTGAGCTTTCACTTAAAGAATGTTCATGGTAACTGGTAAGCGTAAAATCACCAGTTACATCACGTTTTAAGGCGGCACAAAAAGCATCAAGCGGCCCATTCCCATTGCCTGTTATTGTTTTCTTCTTACCATTTGTCTTAACAACCACCTCAACTTCAGCAGTAGAACCTTTTTCATCCTTTTCGAAATGACGTTTCACCACATTAAAAGTGGCAAGCCCATAGGGATTTGTCTTCCGTAAATATGCATTCTCAAAGGCCTCCCAAATCTCAGTCCGCTGCAGTTCCCGCCCGGCCTTATCAGTCAGCACCTGAACAATTTTTCCAAACTCAGGATGCATGGCCTTAGGCATCTTTAACCCAAATTCCCTATCCATTATGTAAGCAACACCACCTTTACCAGACTGGCTGTTGATACGGATAATGGATTCATAGCTTCGCCCGACATCTGTTGGGTCAATAGGAAGATAGGGCACTTCCCAACCACCGTCTGTGTTCTGCTGATACATTTCCATGCCCTTATGAATGGCGTCCTGATGCGTACCGGAAAAAGCAGTATAGACAAGTTCCCCCGCATAGGGATGACGAACATGAATCGGAATATCAGTGACTTGCTCGGAAACCTTAATCAAACGAGTTATATCGTGAAGATCAAGTTCCGGATCAACCCCCTGCGTGAACATATTGAGCGCAAGGGTTACAACATCCACGTTTCCGGTACGCTCTCCATTTCCAAAAAGTGTACCCTCTACCCGTTCCCCTCCTGCCATAAGAGCAAGCTCGGTGGCAGCAACGGCACATCCACGATCATTATGGGCATGAAGACTGATGATTGCTAAATCCCGATCTTTCATATTTTTACAAAACCATTCAATCTGATCTGCATAGACGTTAGGTGTGGCCATCTCAACGGTGGCGGGAAGGTTGATAATCACAGGATTTTCAGCTGTAGGCTGCCAGACATCCATAACTGCTTCACAAATATTCAATGCAAAATCAAGCTCGGTTCCGGTAAAACTTTCGGGTGAATATTCAAAGCGAAAATTTGTTTCAGGTTGCTTTGCAGCTTCATCACGAATAACCGCAGCACCTTTCACCCCAAGAGCCGTGATCTCTTCTCTGCTCATCTTGAATACTGCACGACGCTGCAGGGTTGATGTTGAATTATAAAGATGCATAACAACATTTTTAGCACCTTTAACAGCTTCAAACGTTTTCTGGATAAGATTTTCTCTCGCTGGAGTAAGTACCTGGATACTTACATCATCCGGAATAAGATTTTTTTCGATAAGCGTGCGGCAGAATTCGTATTCAACTTCAGCAGCGGATGGAAATCCTATCTCAATATCCTTAAATCCGACATCAGTCAGGAGTTGAAAAAGGTCTAGCTTCTGCTCAAGATTCATCGGTTGAACCAAAGCCTGATTGCCATCACGAAGATCCACGCTGCACCAAGACGGTGCTTTAGTGATGCTTTTTGCAGGCCACGATCGATCCGGAAGATCAATTCCTGCAAAAGCCTTATACTTCTTCACTGCTTCCTTTTTCATTGCTATCCTCTCTTTTACTCAGTAATGCCCGGTTGACCACAAATTTAGGTTAAACCCAAATAGTCACATTTACCATCTGCACACAGGGTAAAACCATTACCTGTCTGGGCTGTTTTATAATACAGCTACAGCAATTCACCCCGGCACAAACAAAAAAAAGGCCGCAGTATCAAGCTGCGGCCTTTTTGGATTTACAGTACGTTAACAATGTACGTTCAGATTTCTCCAATCTCCACCACAGATTTTTTTAGCTGTAGGGGTAGTAGAATATTTATGATTTTTTCCTGCTGATACATTGTTCTCTCTCACAAAATTTTATTGATAATTAACAAGTAATCACCATATCTTCACATTGTCAAGTTTCTTCTTTTAGAAGCCATAAAAATCGCCATTTGCCAAGGATTTTCCAAGAGTTTTCTCTTGCATATTGACAACCACGCCATAGAACGATATATTTCCTCTCTTTTAGAAGATAATGTTACTTACTTTTTATAGATAATATTTTTTTGAGAAACCTCAACATACGAAAGGAAAAGGATTCATGGGACAAATACAAGGCGCTGAAGCCATTATAGAATGCCTCCTTGAAGAAGGTGTCAAAACCATATTTGGATTTCCTGGAGGTGCCGTGATAGACCTCTATGACACCCTTATGGATTCCGAAGTTAATCACGTACTTGTTCGTCACGAACAGGGTGCGGTTCATGCTGCTGACGGCCTTGCCCGTGTCACCGGAAAAGTTGGTGTAGCACTGCTCACATCCGGTCCTGGCGCCACCAATGGTGTTACTGCCATTGCAACAGCTTATCTGGATTCTATCCCTCTGGTTATCCTTACAGGTCAGGTTCCAACTCCCCTGATTGGTAACGACGCCTTCCAGGAAGTTGATATTGTGGGCATTACACGACCATGTACCAAGCATAACTATCTGGTGAGTAAAGCTGAAGATCTGGTACCCACCATTCGTGAAGCCTTTCATATTGCCAAAACCGGTCGTCCTGGACCTGTTCTAATAGATCTACCTAAGGATATTGTGGCATCCATGGTTGATTTTGATAAGCCAGAACCCATTCGTATGCAGAATTATCAACCAACCTACGAGCCTCATATGGGACAGGTTGAAAAAGCATGCAAAGAGATACTGAAAGCCAAACAGCCAGTGCTCTATGTTGGTGGTGGCGTTATTCTTTCCAATTCCAACGAGGAACTGACTGAGCTTGCCAAAAAACTTAACATTCCTGTTACCATGACTCTTATGGGACTTGGTGCTTTCCCTGGCCGAGATTCCTTATCCATGGGCATGCTGGGCATGCACGGAAGCTACACTGCCAATATGGCCGTTGCCAAAAGTGATGTACTCATCGCAGTTGGCGCACGCTTTGATGACCGTGTAACTGGTAGAATTGACGCCTTTGCACCACACGCGAAAATTATCCATATTGATATCGACCCGACCTCAATCAGTAAAAATGTTAAAGTCGATATCCCAATAGTCGCAGATTGCAAGCACTCCCTGGTTGCAATGAACAGTTGGCTCGATAATTGTGGAGAGGATCTTGGTAAAATTTGCAGTTCACATGAACCGTGGATTGCAACCGTTAACGAGTGGACCAAAAAGCATCCCATGGCATATCTGGATGAGGGTGAAACCATTAAGCCTCAGTTTGTCATTGAAAAACTGGACGAGCTCACCAATGGTGATGCTATCATCACCACTGAAGTTGGTCAAAATCAGATGTGGGCCGCACAGTTTTACAAATTTAACAAACCCAGACGCCTGATAACTTCAGGTGGTCTTGGAACCATGGGCTACGGCCTTCCTGCAGCCATTGGTGCAAAAATGGCATTCCCCGATGCAACCGTTATTGACGTTGCCGGTGATGGCTCCATTCAGATGAATATTCAGGAGCTGGCCACATCCAAGCAGTACAATTGTCCTGTTATTGTCTGCATCTTAAACAACAACTATCTTGGTATGGTACGTCAGTGGCAGGAGCTCTTCTACGACAAACGTTATGCTGCGACAGTCATGGAAGTCACCCCTGATTTCTGCGCTCTTGCTGAAGCATACGGTGCCAAAGGTATCCTGGTCACCAAAACCAGTGAAGTTGAAGGCGCAATCAAAGAGGCCCTTGAAGCTGTTAAAGAGACCACCGTTATTATGGACTTCCGTATTGCAAGGGAAGAAGGCGTGTTCCCAATGGTGCCTGCAGGAAAAGCCACCACTGAAATGCTTCTCGTTTAACAGACGCAACTATCAAAGTGAAATCGTAAAGGTGCCTGAAAACAAACAGGCACCCTATGAATATATTTTATTATGCACAGGATAACCCAATGAAACATACGCTCTCAGTTCTTCTTCAAAATAAACCGGGAGTTCTATCCCGGGTCACTGGACTTTTCAGTGGCCGAGGTTTTAATATTAAAAGCCTCAGTGTAGCCGAGACCCTTGATTCCTCGCTCTCCTGCCTTACTCTGGTCACCACCGGAAATGAAGCTATTGTTGAGCAGATCACTAAACAGCTGCACAAATTAATTGATGTCATCAAAGTGACTGACATCAGTGAAAGCGAATACGTTGAAAGAGAAATGGCTCTTATTCGGGTCAAAGCAGAGAATACTACTCGCGCAGAGGTATTGCGTGTTATTGATATCTTCCGCGGAAAAGTGGTTGACGTCAGTCCAAAATCCTACGCCGTTGAGGTTACAGGATCTGCCACAAAGATTCAGGCAGTGATTGACATTCTTCGCCCCATTGGAATTAAAGAGATTGTACGTACTGGAACCATCGCCATGGCCAGAGCATCAAAAAAATAGTTTTTTTAGTGCTGTTACAAGGCTGTAGTCTCAGATAAAAGCAGATCACGGTATATGCCGTCATCTGCTTTTCCTGTATTTAATGTACCTTTTTTCTTAATATGTCAACAATATGAAATCTCCCAGGATTCCAATTGCTCAGGAAGGTTATCCTTTTATTGCTTTCACTGCTTTCCTGACACTTATCACCTCAATCCTTGGGGTTGAATGGCTCGCATGGACTGCACTGTTGCTCACTACTTTTGTAGTTGCTTTTTTTCGTGACCCCGAACGAATGACCGATGCACCACTGGGTTGTCTTATCTCTCCTGCTGATGGAAAAATTATCATTATTGAAGAGCAATTTGACGACCTGTACCTCCAAAAACAGGTTATGAAAGTCTCTATTTTTATGAACGTGTTTAATGTTCATGTAAACCGCATTCCATTCCCCGGTATCGTAAAAAAAATTCTCTACAAACCCGGAGAATTTTATTCGGCCGACAGTGAAAAAGGTGCACTTCTCAATGAACGCTGCGCTGTCATCATGGAAAGTACAGCTGGAAAAGAGATCGTTTTTGTACAGGTTGCAGGTCTTATTGCCAGGCGCATCGTGAATTGGCTTGATCCTGAAGATACAATAGTGCGCGGAAACCGTTTTGGTCTTATTCGTTTTGGCTCAAGAGTTGACCTGTATCTTCCCATGGATTCGGATATCACCGTAAAGATCGGTCAAAAAGTTCGTGCTGGGCAAACAGCAATAGCAACAATAAAAGAATAATATTTTTATTCTGAGATATCAGTTATGAGTGAAGAAAATTCCCAACCTTCCGACAATAGATTTTATCCGTTGCCTTGTATGTTTACACTCGCAAGCCTGTTTTGCGGTTTTTATGCTATTATATCGGCAATTAACTCAGAATTCAAAACTGCTGCCATTGCCATTCTCATAGCGTCTATTTTTGATGCGCTGGACGGAAGAGTGGCAAGAATGACAAACAGTACGAGCCAATTCGGAGCCGAGCTGGATTCCCTTTGTGATATGGTCTCCTTTGGGGTCTCTCCAGGAGTACTTGCCTTTCTGTGGGCACTTCACCCGTATGGCCGGTATGGCTGGCTGGCTGCGTTTTTGTATGTTGCTATGACCTCCCTTCGACTTGCCAGATTCAATAGTCAGGACAGTAAATCAGAAAGTAAAAACTTTATAGGATTACCCTGCCCTGCAGCTGCTGCCATGATTTCAGCATCCGTTTTGTTTTTGCATTTTATGGGTATTGATGGAGAGGTACAGCATATATCACTGCTTCTACTGGTCTATATCCTTTCCTATCTGATGGTTTCTACCCACACCTATTTCAGTTTCAAGGAAATACCCACCTTTAAATTTAAGCCTTTTCAAATGCTGATAGGCTTTCTCCTTATTTTTGTCCTGGTGGCAGCCGAACCGCAGATTATGATTTTCACCCTCTTTCTTCTCTATCTTGCCTCAGGCCCAACCTACGGAATAGTAAAAAAGCTGCGCTCCTCAAAAAAATTAATGCTTCCCTTTAAGAAAAAGGAGCAGTAAAAGTTTCTTGTATCAAATTAATCGTGTCCATTTGTAAATTTTAAAGGAATTATCATGAGTGAAAAAAAATATAACGTTGCAATTGCTGGAGCCACGGGTGCCGTTGGTGGCGCAATGCTGGAAGTTCTTAAACGTAGAGATTTCCCCATTAATGAACTTAGACTTCTGGCCTCAGAACGTTCGGTGGGTAAAAAGCTCAAATTCCAAGGTGAAGAAATTGCAGTTCAGCTCCTTTCTGAAGATGCCTTCGAGGGAATTGATATCGCACTTTTTTCAGCAGGCGCAACCCGTTCTCTTGATTTTGCACCTGCTGCTGCAAAGGCTGGTGCTGTCGTTATTGACAACTCCAGCGCCTACCGGATGGACCCTGAGATCCCACTAGTTGTTCCAGAGGTGAATCCACATGCCATAGCTGACTACAAAAAGCATGGTATCATTGCCAACCCTAACTGCTCCACCATTCAGATGCTGGTTGCTCTAAAACCAATTCTTGATAAGGTAGGTATTAAACGCCTTGTGATTTCAACCTATCAGGCGGTATCCGGTTCAGGAGCCAAAGCTATCGAAGAGCTTGATGCACAGGTAAAGGCATATGCTGCCGGTGATCCTCTGGAAGCATCTGTATACCCACATCAGATTGCATTCAACTGTCTCCCTCAGATCGATTCCTTTCTAGACAATGGGTACACCAAAGAAGAGATGAAGATGGTTAATGAGACCAGAAAGATCTTTGAAGATGATTCCATCGGAATCACTGCTACCACTGTTCGGGTTCCTGTCTTTTACGGGCATTCCGAATCTGTGAACGTGGAAACCAAACACAAAATCACCTCCGCTGAAGTCAAAGAACTCATGGCCTCAGCTCCAGGAGTGAAGCTAGTTGATAATCCTGAAAATGGAGAATATCCATTGGCCACCGCCTGTGAAGGTGAATTCGACACACTGGTGGGCCGGATTCGTGAAGATGATTCTATTGAGAATGGTATTAATTTATGGGTTGTTTCTGACAATATCCTCAAAGGTGCTGCGCTGAATGCTGTACAAATTGCCGAAACCTTTATTCAAAATTATAAGTAATTGCGAATAATCAGTGGACAGGCTCGTGGGAGAAAACTCTTTTCTCCCGCAGGCAAGTCAAAGGAAATACGCCCCACATCTGATCGGGCACGAGAAGCTCTTTTTAGTATTCTTGGTGACAGAGTTATCGACGCCCGTGTACTGGATCTCTATTCAGGAACAGGTGCTGTGGGGCTTGAAGCATTAAGCCGTGGCGCCAAGGAAGTCATCTTTGTGGATTACCACCCAGCTGCTCTTGAGCTCACCAGGAGAAATTGTGAGCTATGCCTGCCATCCATGTCGCTTAGCAAGGGAAGTGCACCACTGATACTTAAATCGGATCTGCGAAGAGGCATCAGGTTACAGCTTGAATCTTCATCCGCAACAGAGAACAAGTGCTTTGATCTTATTTTCCTTGACCCTCCCTATGGTAAAGGGCTTGCTGAGCAGACCTTAAAACATGTAGATGCCAGCAATTTATATGCAGAAGGAGCACTTGTCATTGCAGAAGAAGCAAATGATATTGTTCTACCCGAATCGTTTCATAATTCGTTAACACTAACGGATCAGAGAAGGTATGGTGATACTCAATTCTGGTTCTACACAACGTAATCCTATGACCACCTTAGAAAAACAAACACGGAAAAGTCTGGCTGTATATCCAGGGACCTTTGACCCCATCACCATGGGACATATGGACATTATAGACAGGGCACTAAACCTCTTTGATAAAGTTATTGTGGCCATAGCCATTAATCCCGGTAAAAAACCACTTTTTTCCCTTGAAGAGCGTATTCAAATGGTCAAGGATTGTTTTCCCTCCGATTATTCACGGGTTGAAGTTGACACAGTATCTGGATTGCTGGTTCAGTATGCTGCTGATAAAAAAGCAACTGCCATTATCCGTGGATTGCGGGCCGTTTCAGATTTTGATTATGAGTTCCAGCTGGCCCTTATGAACAAAAAACTTGAGAGACACGTTGATACCATTTTTCTAATGCCCGGTTTTCGATGGATCTATATAAGCTCCTCTATTATTAAAGATGCTGCACGACACGGTGGAGATGTATGCGAGCTTGTTCCAGCACACGTTAATCAGAACCTGATTGAACTATTTAAAAAACAATAAGATCTGCCCTTATTTCGATGGCATCTCCCCATAACCCACATTCCTTTCTTCGATCCAAACGTAAATTTCTCATTTTCTGTGCCGCTTTCACTGCACTCTATCCACTTTTCCGATTTCTTGGTTTCAGCATTCCTCGAAAGCCAAGAATTATTGAAATCTCAAAACCACTTCTGCCCGGAGAATTTTTTCTTGGGCCTGACTTTATTCTTTTCGATGACGGCAACACTGCCTGGGCAATTTCCAGACGTTGTACACACTTAGGATGCACGGTGAACTTCCACGAAAAGGACAACATAATAGAATGTCCCTGCCATCAGAGTAAATTTTCAAACCACGGAGAGGTTTTACACGGCCCTGCAAAAAAAAATCTGCCCAGCTATCAGGTAGAAAAACTTGAGAATGAAGCTGGTTATATTGTCACCGTCTAAATCCAATGAGTAAAGGCAAACAGATAATAGAGCAATTCAAGAAGGCACGTTGGGGAGAATATTCCTTACTGGCACTCTACATATCTGTTCTTTCAGGTGTTCTTGTTGCCCTGCAATATGATCCTGCCACACCATTCTACTCTGTTTCCACCCTGGATCTCCTGGTTCCCTTCGGAGCCTATCTACGATCTCTGCATTTCTACTCCAGCCAGTTATTTTTTCTCTTTTGCATCTGTCATCTCATTGGTATTTTTGATGAAGCACAGGATATGTTTTTTAAACAATGGGTTATGCTCTCCTTAAGTCTTCCTGTTGCCTTGTTGGTTCTCTTTACCGGATATGTTCTCCGAGGCGATGCAACCGGGTTCTCAGCTGGTATGATTGCAGAGTCCATCCTTTTAGCAATCCCTGGCATTGGACACAACATTAATGATCTACTTTTTTCCATCACCGATAACGGAATGAAGCGAATATATATCAATCATATTATTGCTTTTGGTCTGCTCTGGGGATGGATGGTATGGGGACACGTCAAGAAATACAGGGTGTCATTTTATAGAAACACACTGCTCACTACTCTGATTTTATCTTTTTCTCTATTTGTAGCAGCACCATTTGAACCAGATCATCTAGGGGTAACATATATCGCTGGTCCCTGGTTCTTCCTTGGGCTTCAAGAACTACTCCGCTACTTTCATCCACTTCTTGCAGGTTTCCTCTTTCCCCTGATCATCCTCGTTGCCCTTGCTTTTCTTCAAAAAAAGAATCCAGGCTATCGATATGTTCTCTACTGTATAACCGGCTGGCTGTTATTCTATACTCTGCTGACATGTATTGCCTTAACTCGTTAAAAAACATAAAAAAAGCCCGCTAAGTTAATTCTTAGCGGGCTTCACATAGAGAGTAAAACTATTTTTTATATTACTATCCTATTTCTCGGTAAGTTCTTTTCGAAGCGCACCAATTTCATCGACAAATAGTTTACGAAGATCAGCCAACTCGTTTTGAAAAGAATCAACCTGATGCTGATTAACTTCCGGCAATGAAGTAGGCTCAACCGACGGTACATCCATTTGACGTTGCTGGAGTTGCAACAAACGACTTGTACACTGCAACAATTCCTCCTGTATAAGATCCGAGGAAACATCCCCGGCATCACTCTTCACAAGTCCTGAGGTGATTCTGTCCATTAAGGATAAATACTCACTTGTCTCACCACTATTCTGTATATTCTGACAAGTAGTGGACAATAACTGCATAAACATTTTTTCTGTATGATCAGTATCCTCAGAACTACGCAGGCTGTTCATCTCAACCAACATATCCTGTACAGTTTCGTCCGTAACATTCTGTTGCAGAGAGGATGTCAATATTGCTAACGATTCGTATCTATTGATGAGCTCCTCTTCAATTTCCTCATCTACTGCAAATGCCATAACCTCATCTTCGTCTGTTTCATCGCCACCCATAGCAATAAGGTCATCAGATGATTCGGAATCGACATATTCTTCACCGGGTAAAAGATCCAGTTCCACATCATCATCCACTGCTTCAAAGACGATTTCCTCCTTTTCGTCCTCTTCCTCTAACATGTCAGAATCGTGAAACTCTAGAGTATCATCGTCTTCATCCTGACCTGACATAACCCCTGCGACACTTGCAGCGGCAACAACTGTAGCTACTGCTGCTACGTCTTCACCAGGCACAGTGAATTCGAGTTCATCCTCTTCTTCTTCAACATCCTGAACTGCATCTTCAAATTCAAATGCTTCTTCGGTGGTTTCTTCAGTTATTTCTTC
>JAOZLI010000013.1:17170-21440 GCA_029934915.1 Desulfocapsa sp.
TTTCTTCAGTTATTTCTTCTACAACATCGTCAGCTTCTTCGGTTTCAGTGTCTGCAAACAGTTCATCTTTTTGATCGTCTTCATCATCTTCTTCTTTATCATCAAGGAAAGAGAGTTCATCATCAACAGATTCTGCAACAGGTTCCTCTTCAGGTTCCTCAAAGAGTTGCTCAACTGATTCTTCTTCCTGCTCCATGACCTCATGCTCTTCTACGAGAAGAACTGGTGACTCTTCGTCCTCTGGTAATGCAGGTATTACTTCTTCCGGTTCCGTTGCCTCTTCAAACAGATCCTGTTCTTCATCGGATGCAATGGCAACAGGACTATCTTCCTGAAAGTCATCTTCAGAAGTGTTGAAAACTTCATCAGTTGGAGTATCGCTAAGAGCCGGAGCTATTTCATCATCACTTTCTTCATCGTCAGCAGTATCAAGGTCATCAGATTCAGCCCCCCATCCTGCAGAAGATGTTTCAACTTCATCATCAAAAAAGGATCCAAGCCTACTCTCTATAGCATCTGATTCTGTTCCTTCAAGGTCCGAGCCCACTTCGCCTGCATCAAAACCCATCTCATCGTCAGAAGCAGAAAGGGCAGGTGCCAACTCTCCTTCCTCTGTGGGAAGAACGTCCTCTTCTGAGTCGTCATCTGCCTCGCTTTCGACATCTACTCCCTGAAGTTCTGTATCCTCCTCATCAGCAAAGGCAGGACTGGGTTCATCAGATTCCGACTTCCACCCTGCAGAAGACGTTTCTACTTCATCATCAAAAAAGGATCCGAGTCTGCTCTCAATGTCATCTGATTCCGCTTCTTCTACATCAGTGGCCACTTCTTCTGCATCAAACCCCATTTCATCGTCGGTACCTGAAAGGGCAGGAGCCAAAGCCCCATCCTCTGTGGGAAGACCATCTTCATCAGAATCATCATCTGCCTCGGTTTCAACATCTACTCCCTGAAGTTTAACTTCCTCATCTTCGTTATCAGCAAAAAAGTCATCTCCAACAATCGGTTCAGGTGCAACAGAGGGAGCCGCAACGGCAAGATCCCCAGCAAGTTTTTCCACGCTAAAGCTACTATCTTCTTCCGCATCTGCCAATGCTGGAGCAACGGCGCCATCTTCATAGGGTAGAGCATCTTCATCGGAGTCATCATCCGCTTCAGTTTCTACGTTCACCCCCTCAAGAGCACTGCTTTCTTCAACATCTGTTAGTGGTATTTCCTCGACATCATCATCACCAAATACTGAAGATAAGCGTGAACTTACGTCACATTCTACTTCATCCTCACTAAGCTCTTTATCTTCTGCAGAATCGGGTTCACTTTCATCCAATGATGCAGCTGGTGCTAAAGCAGCAGGAGAATCTGTAGCGACGGTAGCCTGCACACTATCGGCTGGTGTTTCCTTGCCAATGTCGGCTTTAAATTCTTTAAATTTTGCAACTTCAGCTAATAGAAGCTGTTTGCTTTGATCGGCAGAAAGTTCGGTTCCAGAAACTTGTTCAAGACTATTACTAAATGAATGCAAAAGAGTAAAAGCATTGCTGTTGGATTTGCTGCGCATTTTATTTATATACGCACTTAATGCTCCAATCCCCTGCAGTAAAACGAGTTTAGCCTTATCTTCTTTAAATAAAGCCATAAGACGCTTGACTTCATCTCCAAGCTTCTGTAACTCCTGATCATTAATTTCCCAATCGATTCCAAGGACCTGTGCCTTCAATGCTTTTAATTCACCAAGTCCCTCTTCAGTGTCGGCTAAGGAGGCAGCAGGTGCTGGCTCTTGGGTTGCCTGACTGGGAGCAGCAGCCTCCGACTGAGCAATTTCCCCTTTTAATCGATCAAATTTCTTCACGTCTGCCAGGAGGAGTTTCTTCTTCTCATCGTCACTCATGGAACCATCAGCACCAGAGACAATTTGCTCAAGATTACGATAGAAAGTAATCAGCAGTTTTATAGCATCTGGATGTGCACTGGCCCTTTCTTTAAAAATATATTTACCGATCTTACTCAACCCCTGGACGTAAATCAGTTTGATCTTATCACTAGACCAGATATCAGCGAGATCAACGAGTTCATCCTCTAGTTGCTGGAGGATCTCATCGTTAATTTCCCAGTCAATGGAAAGGATAATTGCTTTTAGTTTAGCTATGGGAGAATCTTCATCACCAGGAGCTCCAAACAAATCCATTGAGTCAGCTGGAATAGAGTGACTCTTATCCGCACCAACAGTCAAATCATCTTCAAATTGATTTCCGCTCAGTTGTGTCACAGTTCACATCCCTAAAGTAGTTTATTCTGTATGGAGACAACTGTTGAAGAAATAATCTTCTTTAACGTTGCCGCAACATTATATCCTGTAACTGCACTTGCTTCAAAATCAGGTACCTTTAACCTACTATTCAAGTCCTTACGTAATACGGCTGTAGGCAATATAGGCACACCATGATCTTTCAAATCGACTTTATTGTATTGAATAACAAGAGGTAATTTGAAAATGGATTCCTTATATGCCTGCAGATTTTCATGTAGCTGGTTCAAGGAACGAATATTTTTTTCACGTTGTTTTTCCATGGCATCGGCGACAAAGACGACACCATCAACACCTTTTAATACCAGTTTACGGGTCGCATTATATTTTACCTGACCGGGAACCGTGTAAAGCTGAATCTTGATATCATATCCTTTGATTTTCCCCATATCAAATGGCAGGAAGTCAAAAAACAGTGTTCTGTCACCATGGGTTTTCAAACTGACCATTTCTGATTGAATCTGATCCCGAAATTTGCGATTTACATATTCTAGATTTGTGGTTTTTCCACATCGCCCTGGGCCATAATAAACAATTTTGACCTGGACAACTTTGTCTTTTAAGTTGATAAAGCTCAAAGATGTATCCCCCGATTAAACATGTTTGGAGTTATTGAAAAATACAAAACAATACAATCAGTTCTGTGTACCTTCCCACACTTTTCGTATCTGTTCGATAGCCTCAACAACATTCAAGCGCAGAAAACCAAGAGAAATTTCTTTCCCAAACATGGAAATCAACAACAATTCATCGTCAATTTTACTGAAGTGAATATTGGAATCTTGCCCCTTATGAAACAGAAGAGAAAACTCTGCCTCTCCAACCAACTTTGCCATGGCATCAACAGTTGCAAAGTTTCCAGCAGCCAGGGCAGCAAAGGAATACACATCATATTTACTCCCACCACTATCCTTTGCTGTTATAATATTACCTGCCATGTCTATGATAATGACACAGTCGACACCAAGCTTTATGAGCTTATCAGATAATATCGTATCAATCTGTTCAAGCTGCTCCTGACTGACGATTCCATAATTCATGCCATATACCTCTTCCTAAATTATGAGCCAACTTTGTTGACTCTTCATAACCATTTAATGCTGTAGATACTCATAACGGCGGAATTTTCTTCAACTGTTCATTCACAATTCTGCCTCGTCATTTAAGCATCATAAACCGTGTAAGAGCCCACTGAAACAGCCTTTCAGTAAGTAAAACAAATAGTAACATGCTTAACGATTTTAAGTATACGACAGAATTTTTATGATATGAAATGTTTTTTTTAATTTTCCTTAAAAAAATCATACTGATAGTTAAAAACGAACGATTCGTCACAGCAATAAAGCTAGACATCATACTGTATTTATAGGTTTATATGACAACAGGGATCACTTTCGGAAAAATTCATACCCATAAAGTTACATGTTCAAACTTTTCAACATCAACTAAACCGAGATCTGTCATTTTCAAATGTGGAATAACCGGTAAGGAGAGAAAACTCATGTACATAAAAGGATCATCCACCTGAACACCAAGCGTTTTAGCAGCTTGCAGCAAATCAGAAAAATCTGCTGCAACGGCCTCTGCAGGAGAAGTAGACATCAGTCCAGCTATTTCAAGCTGAAGACTTTTTATTATCTTTCCCTCTGCAACCACCGCCAGCCCCCCACCTTGTTCAACTACGCTTTGCACTGCTAGTTTCATATCGTCATCATTCACGCCAAGCACTGTAATATTATGAGAGTCATGTCCTATACTCGAGGCCAATGCCCCTTTTTGCAAGCCTGTCCCTTGAACAAAACCAAGGCCGACATTACCACTTGCGCCATGACGTTCCACCACCGCTAACTTAACAATATCACGGGCGCAATCAGCCACAGCCATTCCATCGTTAATTGTTATATCTAGTTCAAGACACTCTGTTATCAACTGATCTTTTACTAATTTTATAACCCTGGCTCTCTT
>JAOZLI010000138.1 GCA_029934915.1 Desulfocapsa sp.
ACACTTACAGGTTTGCTCAAATAGCCGATTGCTCCTTTTTGTCTGGCCTTTTGGGGCTTGTCTGCTGCTGACATAAAATGTACAGGAATATGGCTGGTTTTGGTGTTTTGTTTGAGTCTGTCCATCACCTGCCATCCATCCATGCCAGGCAGTCCGATATCAAGGATAATAGCACCAGGCTGGTAATAATCAGCGTAATGAAGACCACTTTCCCCGTCGGCAGCAAGAATGCATTTAAACCCTCGTTCATGGGCAAGCTCACTTAACACTCGAGTAAATGCAGGATCATCCTCAATAATGAGTAATACTTTGTCATTATGGGTTATTTTTTTGCGATCATCATCTACCTGCTGATCTTTTATTTCCATTTTTCTGGCAGGTTCTGGCGTAGGCACGGGTTTGGGGAATGAGGGCTGTTCGTGAACTTGCTGAATAGGTTTCTCTTCCTGTACCTTCTCTGCTAGCAGGAGCGTTTCCGGGAGAAGAAGGCTAAAGGTCGAGCCATGGCCTGGTTCACTGCGTAATTGAATTTCTCCGCCCAAAATCGTGGCGAATTCTCTGGCAATGGAGAGTCCAAGCCCGGTTCCACCATATTTGCGGCTGATTGAACCATCCACCTGTTGAAATGCCTTGAAAATGGATTCCTGTTTCTCTGGGACAATACCGATCCCGCTGTCTGTTATGGACATGGAAATACAAGGTTCTGTTGCCAGTTGGCCGCAGTCCGTGTCTGAGGTTGGACGACTGATACTAAGTTTCACCTCACCCTCTTCTGTGAATTTAATCCCATTGGAGATAAGGTTTTTCACAATCTGCCGCAGTTTTTGTGCATCTGTGGTGATGATAGCTGGAATATCATCAGCAATGCTTGCGATAAAACGTATTTCCTTATCTTCGGCAACAGGTTCAAAGACCCGTTTTATTTCTGTAACAAACTCCTGTAAATTTAAGGGGCCGATGTCGAGTTGAACCCCACCCGCCTCAACTTTAGCAAGGTCAAGAACCTCATTTATCAGTTTCAAAAGTTCTGAACCGGAAGTGTTGATGGTGTGAGCAAACTCAACCTGTTTTGGGGTTAGATTGTTGTCTGTATTGGTGGCAAAAAGCTGGGAGAGGATGAGTATGGAGTTGAGTGGTGTACGTAACTCATGGGACATATTGGCGAGAAATTCGGACTTATAACGACTGGAAGATTCAAGTTGATCCGTTTTTTCCAAGAGTTCATTGCGTTGGGTGGCAAGGATATTGTTTTTCTTTTGCACCTGCTTCTGTTCTGTCTCAAGATTTTTTGTTCGTTCCGCCAGCTCTTCGTTGGTAACCTGCAACTCTTCCTGCTGTGATTGCAGCTCTTCCGCCTGTTGTTGCAGCTGCTCCTCTGATTTCTGTAGAATCTCAGTTTGCTCGCGCAGCTCTTCATTGCTGGCCTGTAATTCTTCTCGTTGGGTTTGTAATTCTTCGGCCTGTTGTCTGGTTTGTTCGAGAAGGATTTTGACCCGTTCTCTAGATTGGGCCATATTAATTAAGGTCGCACTGTTTTCAAGTACTCGTGTCAGGAGTTTGAGACTTGTCTCATCAAAGGCGGAGAAAGAACCTAATTCCATAACACCAAGCACTCTATCCTCAAACAGGATGGGGTGCGCATAGATTGCACCCGGGAGTCCTTTACCGGATGCCGAAAAAACCGGAAAATAATCTTCAGGAACCTCAGTCATCAGAATGGGCTGTCTGGTGACTGCTGCCTGCCCGGTTATCCCTTCACCAAGGCGAAATAAGGGCGCTGGGCTGATGGTCTGAGATCCAGCATATTGGGCGACGAGCTGTAGTCGTTCGTCTTCTGTGGTGAGATAAATGGTGCCAATCTGAAAGGAGATATGTTGAGCCAGTTGAATAAGAAGATTTTGGCAGAGGGCTTTTTCGTCCTGTTCACCGCTCAAATGTGTATTGATGCTTACCTGGGCCGAGCGTAACCAGTTTTGCCTGGTGCTGTCAGTTAATGCCTGTTGCAGTTCCGAAATATCGGTAAAACTCTCAAGGCCGCCTGTAACCGTCCCCTGTTCATCACGAAAGGCGAGGGTGGTGTACTTAATGGGTTGCGGCTCTGTGCCGTGGGTAATGTCAGTTTCCCCGTGGATAACTCTGTTTTGGTCTATTGAAAGGCGCATGGGGCATCGTTCAGTATTACAAAGGGGAGTGTTGAAGAGTTCTGCACAGTTACGGCCAATACACTGACTGGCAGATAGGCCCGTGAGTCCTGCTCCCATGGGGTTGATATAGGTAATCCTGAATTGCGCATCAATGGAGAAAACAGGTGAGGGGAGATTGTCGAGGTGAGAAACCATTTCCTGGAGTGATGCTTCCCGCTCACCTATGGTTGCTGCCATGACATCCAGTGCCTTGGAAAATTCTCCAATCTCCTTCACCTGCAGTGTTGTATCATCACTGGGGCTGAAATCGCCATCCTGAATACGCCTGGTATGTGCCGCTAACCGTTGCATGGGTTTACTTAACCTGCCAGCTGCGTAGATTCCAAAGAGAATTGTAAGTAGCCAGGATGCCATGCCAATGGTAACTCCCTGCAATGTTCCGGCTTGTATCACTTTTTGCATCTCAGCAGTGGAAATGGAAACCCTGCTGTAGCCAATATGCATGCCTTCTATCTGGATTGGTGCTATTAAAATAAGTTGTGATTCCTCTTTATTGTTGATAGCCAGCACACCTTTTTTAGGATCAAGCTGTAATTCTGAATGCATATCTGAGAAATTCTGACCAATCATCAGTATGTTGGAAGAGGAGATGATATTGCCGATCGGATCTGCAATACTGACCATATCAATCTGGGGCCTGCTCACAAATTCTTCTACGATCTGCTGCAGTGAGGCATAGTCCTCGGTGAGGAAGTAATCAGCGGAAATTATGGCGGTGTCAAGTGCCATGGATTCACCATACTCGTGTAAACTTGCCAGTGCCTGCTGCGAAAAACGATTGGTGGAGATATAAATAAAGATCAGTGACAGCAGCAGGGTGATGCAGCTGAGGTAGATGACCACATAAGTACGTAGCTGAAGGCGAGGCATGGCTAGTTGTTCAACCTTTGGTCTGTGGGATCCAATACTTTCCGGTTAAATTCCTCATAGTCCGCATTTCTACAGGTTCTAATTCCTTGGATTTTAAAACTATTAAGGATGGCGCTCCCTATGGGAGTGTTTGTGTCGATACCGGTGAGAACGGTACTTATCTGGGTAAGTACATTGGGTGGTATTCCGGGTTTTACGGCGAAGGGAAACTGAGGGATATTCATGGAGGTGGCAATAACTGTGAGTTGATCTGTCACTTGTTTTAATCTGCTGCTCTCCAAGGCGTCGAGGCGAATGACACCCGCATCATATTGACGACCAGCCACACTGAGGATAATGGAATCGAGTTTAGCCAGAAATTTAACACTATAGTCCTTAGGAGTGGTGAAACCAAGATCTTGCATGTCGTTTCTGAAGAATTGGTACCCTGCGTAAGATTCTTCTCTCGCTCCGGCGATTTTTTTTCCTTTGAGCTCTGATATGTTTTTAATTGAACTGTCCTTTCGAACAATAACAGCGCCCTGAAAAGAAGGGTATCCACAGGCTATGGCCTGGTAATTAATTTTTCCTATGATTTGTACAAAGCAGCTGTTACATGTCCAGATCAGGTCATAATCGCCTTGCATTACACGCTGGTTAAATAGTGTTGCGTTTGCGGCGGTGCTTAATCTAACTGGTCTGCCAAGAGCATCTTCTAACTCTTTGGCAATGGGTAGAAAAAGTTTTATGACTGCTTTAGGACTTTTATAGGGGAAAACGCCAAAGCGTAAAGGTTCTTCACTGGCATGAAGGTTGGTACATAACAGAAAAAGAGTTAAAAACAGTAAAAGCAGAAGGGGGGATATTTTTTTGAGCATGGGGACTCCTAATCTAAAAAATGATCTTTAGCGCTAATAATTGTATCCAGGCATTGGAAAAAAACATCGACCACTGCTGGATCAAATTTTGTTCCTCTTCCTTCTCGTATGATGTCCCTGCATGCATCTTCCGGAAACACATCTTTGTAGTGTCGTTTACTTGATATCGCGTCAAAGACATCAACCAGTGAGATAATTCTAGCCTCAATGGGTATGTTTACTCCTGCAAGTCCAAATGGGTATCCAGTTCCGTCCCAGGTCTCATGATGAAACAGCGCAACCCTTTTTGCAACAGTGATAAGATCGTTGCGGGAATCATTTTTTAACAGTCTCTCCGGGGAACAATTGGCCAAGGTACAGATGTTGTGTCTCTTGTTATTCTGTACCTGACCTGTGGCCAGGATGGAGCAGCCAAAAATCGTGTGCTGCTGCATATGTTCCCACTCTTCTTCATTAAGTTTGCCGTTTTTTAATAGCACATTATCCCGGATTCCTATTTTCCCCACATCATGCATGGGGGCGGCTTCTTGTATAAGTTTGCAGAAATCTTTCTCAAGGCCCAGATTCAGAGCCAGAATATGGCTCATTTCGGCAACACGAATAACATGCAGGCCTGTCTCATTATCTTTAAATTCTGCAGCTTTACCCAGGCAATTGATGATCTGTAGTTTAGTTTTTTCCAGTTGTCTGGTTCGCTTTTCAACCAGCTCCTCAAGGTTATTCTGATACTGTTCATTTTCTTCTATCAGTTGTGCCTTTTCCAGACATTTCTCCATGGTATAGAGAATGATCTGCATGTCTGCCAGCGGTTTTGGTATAAAATCCCAGGCACCGTCTCTTACGACTTTCATTGCATAATCAATCATTCCAACGCCTGATAAGACGATAATGGGAAGGTTTGGGTGGAGTTCCTTTGCAATTCGGGTGAATTCATAGCCATCCATAACGGGCATATCAAGATCGACAATGATAACGTCAGGTTTGTGTTCTGCCAAGCTGGTCAGTCCCTCTTTGCCATTGGCCGCAGTATGGATGTTACACCCGTAATCTTCAAGAAAATCTCCGAGATTTCGGGTGATTGCCAATTCATCATCAATCAGTAGTACCGTTTTATCCATTCTTTTCTGATACTCCTGGTTGCCAGGGAAGGCTGATGAAGAATTTTGATCCATCTCCTGGTTTACTTTTAACCCGGATTTTTCCATGGTGATGGGAGGTGATGATAAAGTAGGAGACAGATAATCCCAGGCCTATTCCTCCTCCCACTGCTTTGGTTGTGAAAAATGGCTCGAAGATCTGTGTTTGATGACCTTCACTGATACCAGGGCCGTTGTCCTCCATTGTGATATCGATACCCTCCGCTGTCTGCGTGCTGGTGAGTATAATTGAGGGTGTTTCTGTTGCAGTCTCATGCATTGCCTGAGCAGCATTTTTGAGGATATTCAGGAAGACCTGACATATTTCAGTTTTTTCACAGAGAATGGTATCAATGCTTGCGTAACAGCGTTTGATATTTATGTTGGCAAAATTAAATTTTTTCTTCAGTTCGTAATCGGTTAATGCCATTTCAAGGGCGATGTCCAGGAGTTCATTGAGGTTCCACTGTTGTCTTGTTGAAACCCTCGTTGCGCGACCAAACTCAAGCATGCTCCTGACAATTTTGGCAGCACGTTCTCCGGCAGATTGAATGGATTCCAGATATGTAAAGATTGATTTTTCCTGGAAGTATTTTTGCATCTGGTCAAGATCCAGGCCAAGTTCAAGTGCTAAATCTTTATTCTTAGGAAGGCTGGTTCCAATACGGCGGCTAATATTTTGGTTGGCCTGGAGAATCACCCCCAGGGGGTTGTTAATTTCGTGTGCCATACCAGCGGCAAGGCCACCCACTGCAAGCATCTTTTCAGTTTGAACCAGTAATTCCTGCGTCTGTTTATCCTTGGTAATGTCTCGTATAATGACCTGGGCTATTGAGTCAATCCCCGTGGATATCAGAGTCATTGTGATTTCCACATCAATTCGTCTACCATCATAGGTCTTCATGACCCATTCGAATCGCTGGGGGGTGAATGTTATATTATCTCTCATTTTAAGACATTCTGTTTTCGAGACACTGCCATCAAGTTGAATTTCGGGGGTGAAATTACAAAACTCTTTGTTGATTATATTTTTACAATCTACATTAAAGAGCTTGGAGGTCTTTTCGTTGCAGTCAATAATGGTGGAATCCTGGATGATGACGATGGCATCACTGGAAAGTTCGAAGAGTTTTCGGTAGCGATATTCGTTTTTCTGGAGATCGCGTTCTGCCTGTTTCCTTTTGATAATTTCATCTTCAAGCAGACTGTTTTTTTTCGTGAGTAGATTCTGTTGTTTGGTGGATTCATCAATGCGAGTTTGTAAAATAAGTTGTTTTGTGCTGGCATTGATAAACACAAGCCCCCCTAACACGCCTAAAGTAATTAACGCAGCAATGCCGGCAAGCAACTGCGAAATACCCACATCCCCAAATATTTCATCCTTGTTCACATAAGCTGTGAGGTAGAGAGGCAGGCTGTTGACCTGGATTCTGGTGAGTAATAATGCACTTGTTTCAGCGGAAAAATGTTCAATTGGAACCAGTTCAAGATCCGTAATTGCTGCGATGGTCTTTTTGTAGTTTTGCCAGGGGAAATGTGGACCCGTCATATTTGAGCTATGAAGAATTTCACCATCTTTACTGGTCATGCAGAACCCTTTGGAGGAACGACTTTTGGGGAAATCCATAAAGAATTTGTGCACTGACTGTAAGTTTAGCCAGGAAATTATCCATCCCAAGGTTTTGTTCTCGTGAAAACAGGGTGTTGCGACTATTACTTCATAGCCATTTTTTGTCTTTACCAGAAAAATTTCGGGATCTGTTTGTACACTGTCAATAATTGGATACCAGGAGGGCAACTGTTGCGTTACAACGTTTGCCTCTGTGTCTGCCAGAATCCGTTTGTTTCGACCCAGAAAAATAATCTTTTTGTAGATACGTTCGTTGTTAAACGTTTTGTTCTCTATGGTTGTGAGGAGTAGCAGACGGACAGTGGAAATGTTAACCTTTACTCCATACCGTTCCGACATCCCCATGGCACAGTTATTCAGGTAGGTGGCAACCTCAAGGGAGCCAGCAATACTCTGTAAATCATATTTGCGTTCCTGGAAAAAATATCCAAGACTTGCTGCTCGTTTTTCAATGTCGAGCAGATACCTATCTGCGGAAGAAGCCTGGAGTGCTGCGTTGTTTTGAAAATTATAGAATAGTAAAAAGATTATGTAAAGTAATGGGAGCAGGGCACCGG
>JAOZLI010000399.1 GCA_029934915.1 Desulfocapsa sp.
TTACCATCAAAGCTCAGGTAAATGTAAAATGGAATTGTAGGAGCCCCGCCCCTTGGGCGATTTTAACGATTCAAAGATACTCTACAATCACCCGAACAAAGGGTGCAATCGCTCGCAGGGGCGAGCTCCTACATCAAATATAGTTTTAGCTGAGCTTTGATGGTAATCAAGAAGAACAATTGGGTTTTCATGGTTTGTTAGGATTAAGAGCTTGTAAAACCATAAAAAAGGGCGAATTGAGAGTAATCTCAATTCGCCCTGATTGTAAAGCATATTGCTCGTGTCTTGCTGTTATTCCTTCACAGCAGCAAGAAGCTTCTGGATGGAATCCTTAGCATCACCAAAGAGCATCATGGTGTTGTCTTTAAAGAACAATTCATTTTCAATACCAGCAAAACCAACGTTCATGGAACGCTTAAGGACAACAACAGTCCTGGCAAGTTCAACATCAAGAACAGGCATACCGTAAATAGGACTTGAAGGATTGGTTTTTGCCGCAGGGTTTACAACATCATTAGCACCAATAACCAGAACCACGTCGGTGGTGGAGAAATCGTCGTTGATATCTTCCATGGCAAACAACTGATCGTAGGAAACATCAGCCTCGGCAAGCAGGACGTTCATATGTCCAGGCATACGGCCAGCAACGGAATGAATGGCATAACGAACTTCAATTCCTTCTTCCATCAGATAATCACCAAGCTCACGGGTAACATGCTGAGCCTGAGCTGCAGCCATACCATATCCTGGAACGATGATTACAGATTCGGCATTTTCAACGGCAATGGCCACATCTTCAACATCAAAACCTTTCATTGAACCAGCTGGACCTTCACCGTCCTCGACAACTGAATCATCAACGGCTCCAAATGCGCCAAAAAGAACGTTGGCAAGGGAGCGGTTCATTGCATCGCACATGATCTTGGTGAGGAAGAGACCAGATGCACCAACAAGAGAACCAACAATGATAAGTGCATTGTTATTGAGGGCAAAACCAGTCATGGAAACTGCAAGTCCTGAATAGGAGTTGAGCAGCGATACAATAACCGGCATATCAGCCCCACCGATTGGGATAACCGCAAGGACACCGAGAGCCAATGCCAGAATAATAATGAGGCAGAAAGCAAAGGTGTTAGCAGGGTTTTGGAATACTAAGTAGGCAAGAATAACTGTTAACAATACAATTCCTGCATTCACAACCTGTTGAAAGGGGTAGGTTATGGGGCGTGTGGATATAATACCCTGTAGTTTGGTGTAAGCAATGATCGAACCGGTAAAGGTCAAACCACCAATAATAACGGAGAGGAGCAGGGTGATCATAGTAAATCCTGCAAATGCACCGGTATGACCAGTAAACTCAGACATAGCAACAAGTGCAGAGGCAGCGCCACCGCAACCGTTAAACAGTGCTACCATCTCAGGCATGGAGGTCATTTCAACCTTCACAGCGGCGTATCCGCCAATGCCGGCACCAATGGCAATGGCAATGATGATCATGGTGTAGGACATGTGACCAGTGGCCAGTGTGGCAGCGATAGCCACCAGCATTCCAGCCATGGAAAGTTTGTTTCCAAATTTAGCCGTCGCGGGCGAACTTAGGTTTTTGATACCAAGCATGAAGAGTACAGCTGATATCAGATATACAAAATTGATAATATTAGTAGACATAACTTAACTCTCAGGTTGTACTATTCTTTTTTCTTTCGCTTCTTCTTCTTGAACATCTGAAGCATTCTGTCCGTTACCATATATCCACCAACCAAATTGACGGTGGCAAATACAACTGCAAAAAATCCGATTATGGATGATGCACCAGAACTTTCGGGGCCTCCTGTGGCCAGTAATGCACCAAGGATGGCAACACCTGAAATGGCGTTCGACGCTGACATAAGCGGGGTGTGTAAGGTTTGCGGCACTTTTGAAATAAGCTCAGCCCCTGCAAAGCAGGCCAGTACAAAAATGGTCAAACCAACGATAATTGTTCCTGTATCCATTCTTTTTCTCCTTTCTCCTTAACCGGCCATTAGGGACTTGGTCAGTTCGTGGATAACTTCACCATCTTTGGTGACTAGTGATCCGCTGGTGATTTCATCTTCCATATCCATTTTGAAACCGTTTTCATCACAGAGGTGGGAGAGGA
>JAOZLI010000139.1 GCA_029934915.1 Desulfocapsa sp.
TTTTTGTCAAAGGGACAAATCGGGTTTGCACAGGACGTAAAGCCAAACTTTTTATAAAACTCAGGGTTTCCCAAGACAAAGAGGGTGCTGGACTTGATAGCCTCTTGCCGTAGGGCAAAACGCATCAACTCCGACGCAATTCCCTGACCTTGAAATTCCGGTTTAACAGCCAGGGGCGCCAGATGTAAGCCGCACACCTTTTCGTTATTACCATAGGCGTTGGAAAATGCAATATAGGCAATCACCCTGTTGACATGAATACACACCCACTCATGTATATCTGTCTCATGCTTATGGAAGTCTTCCACCAGTTTCACTTCATAATTACTGCGGGGAAAGGCCAGTTGTAACAGGGCTGATGACTTTATGTATAACTCTGGAGTAACTTTTCGAATTTTCATAATTATAATACCATGTAAGTTGTATTTGTATCTGCGACTAATCGCTCGTGGGGGCGAGCTCCTACAGGTTTTCTGTCGGGGTTATAGTCGTGTGTAGGAGCCAGCCCCTGCTGGCGATTGACGATAGATAATTGTGTTTATCGGTGCCAGGATTGTAGCCCTGAGGCAGCTTCTTTTTGTAACATCTCAAGCGTATTCGGTGAATTAAATAATAATTCACAGAGTTCACATTTTCTATAGCCGATGATATCCCTTGCCCGAAAACCTGCAAACGATGCGATGGCAGTTATTCCCAGGGTTCGAATATGATTATAGAGGACATGTGTTTCACTTTTCTTGAAAAGTTCCCGGGCAGGTGTGTCCTGCAGGTTGCCGAGATGGAAAAAATTTGTCTTTGTAAAGTGACTGCCCGCATCACAGCAGGCGTACATATCAAGAGTGGGTGCAATATACGGGTTCATCGGACAACGATTTGCCTGATAATCTGTACGCAAGGGGGTGCGTTCAAAGGATTTGGCTCTGCCTGAAAAAATCACCGGTTCCGGGAAAAACCGCAGTTTGTGTCTTCGTAGAAAGTTTTCATAGGCATCATCCTCCTTCGAAAAATCCGTGACAAAGGAGATAAAATAATCAAGCCCGATTTTTTTGCAGCTTTGGGCAGCATTCAGGATATTTTGTTGCTTCACATTTTTCTGATGCCACCTGCTGTAACTCAGACGCAGTTGCGACAAACCATTTTTTTTAAGTTGAATAATGGTGTTTTCAGCACGATCGGGGCTTTTTGCCCAGAATGAATTTGTCACAATCCTCGAATATATTGCATATCTTTTACAAAGCTTAATAAGCTCGGTGATATCGTCAAGATAGATAAGTGGTTCACCAGCGGTAAAGCTTATCCCCCGGACTTGTGCAGCATCCAGTTCAGTAATAAGCTCCTTCGCCTGTGGCAGTTCCATCTTTTCGCTTTTCTGCGTGTCATCTGCTGCCACACAGTGCTCGCATTTAATATTGCACTGTGTTGAATATCCAAAGGCTGTGGTTCGCATGATTATTTTCGACACCAGTAAATGCGTACATGGGGTGCCTGACCTGACACACGTGGAAAATCACAGGGAGGATTCAATCGGGTAACGTCTGTAAATTGTTTTGTTAAGGTCTCGTAGTAAAAAGATTCGGAGCCAGCCTGATGATTGTTGGAAAACAGTGCTATGCCATCTTTTGTAAGGATTTTACTCGCAATACGCACCAGGTCCGACCAGTCTTTTTCCACATGAAAGCTCTTGCCTTTCCCGGCGGAGGCAAAGACCGGAGGATCGCAGATGATGATATCAAAGAATGTAAAAGCGTCCGGATCTTTTTGCTTTTTGCGGAGTTGTCTGGCTAACCACTTGCGTACATCCTCCTTGATAAACTTTGCATTGCCCGCATCTGCCAATTGATTTATAGCCGCGTTCTCTTTACCCTGCTTGAGGCATCCTGCAGCAAGATCTACCGAGAAGACGACTTCTGCGCCAGCCGCCAGCGCGTAGATCGAAAATGAAGAGGTGAAGGCAAACAGATTCGCCACCCGTTTTCCCTTGGCAATCTGGGCAATTCTGCTTCGGGAATCGCGTTGATCAAGGAACAGGCCTACGTGCTGACGCTCGTTCAGCTGGACGTTAAAGTGGAGATCGTGTTCACGCACAAGAAATGATTCGGGCGGTTTGTCCCCCCAGATGGCAAGGTCGGCAAAGAGTTTTCGTTTATGCGGATCTCGCAGATTGGTTTTTACCACAACTCCTTTACTGTTACAGGCGGATGTCAGAGTGGTAATAACTTGTTTCAGTTTGTTGAGCAGTTGTTGGGCGGGGAGCTGTTCATCAAATCCTGTTACGCAGAGCCAGTCCCCGTATTTATCGATAACCATATCTTCCAGAGGGTACTCTCCTCGATGAATCAACCGACAGCAGTTGGTTATATCGTTCAAAAAAGGATACCGTTTCTCGATGATTGCCTGGATTGTTACTTGAGTTGACATGGTGTTCAGGCAACCTGCGAACCACTCAGGAGGAGGGACTGTAAGTGCCTGGCTGACCCCTGGCCAATGAACAGTGGTGCAATGAAGCGCGAGCCGTACAAATTCGGGGCCTTTGTATTGCTCGTCACCAAGAAGAGGGATCCTGGATGCTGCTGCATGACGTCTGATCTGATGTGTTCTGCCCCGATGAATGATAGCTTCGTAGAGAGCAAAAACAGCGCCTTCCTGAATCTTAGTAAAATAGGTTTCACAGGGCTTGCCGTCAAGGGGTGTTGTACAACTCCAGGAGTTTTGCGCACACTTTTTTGCAATGAACAGGTATCGTTTTCGGGCACTTCCTGCTTCATGAATGGTCTGTGCTTCAGCCACTGCCTCAGGGGTGAGCGCAAAGATCAACACGCCACTCGTTCCTTTATCCAAGCGTGAACAGACACGAACTTGTAACTTATGATGCAATTGTATCCATTCCACCAGGCCGAGGTCACCGTCATGGGCGCGATGGGTGGAAATTCCGGAAGGCTTGTTTATCACAAGCCAGTTGTTGTCTTGATAGAGGAAACTCATTGTTTTGGAAGGGCGGATGCAAATTGAATGCTGATTTTTTCCCAGCCCGTGGCGAGGTATTCCAGCAGTGCGTATATAAAGAGTATAACCCCGGTCATTTCCATACCTTCTTCTACGGAAGATATCAGGTTGTAGGTCAAACTGTTAAACCCTCCATGTGATTCATGGTAATATCCTCCTATCATCTCAAAGCCAACACAGCCCCCAAGATAACAGGCCGCAGCCAAAAGAAAGGTTTTTTTGGTGACAGAAGGCAGATGGCGAATGAATTTTCGGAAAAACAGAGAAAGAATTATGACCAGTACTAGAGCAGGGATTACCCAGGCGTAGTAAAAGGGGCCAAGGTTCCCATCCCACAGGTGTGGACGAATTACACCAACCAGGTCTTCATGAACTTGAAAGCCGTCATCATAGGCCATATACAGGAATCCCAATGACAGGACAGCCCACTTTGTCACATACTTATTTCGTTGTCTGGCCTGCAGCAGAGTGATAAGCAGGAGAAGTAAACTTGCAAAAAGCAGGAGCAGGACAGTGTAAAAAGTCGGAATGTTCATTTCAAGGCTGAGGTCAAAGAGAGCCAGAAGTCTGTCGTGATGATAGTTGAGTTTATACTTTGCAAACTGCTCCACGATATTGATGGTAATCAGCAAAAAAGCCACGGCCTGCAACGAATACGCAATCATGAGAGGTTGTATGCTTATACGTCTGTCGTCGTTATTCAGTTTGTTTCCTCTCTTTTGGCAAATGAAAAACATAACATATACGGATCTGTCGGAGAAGATGTTATTTTTTTTGAAAAGCTGAGGCCAGAAAGGAATCAAGAAAAAGCTGGAAAAAATGAAACATTAGGCAGACCACAATGGCACTGCCCGTGTCGATTTTAACATTGGCAATCACTGCAATACCAAGGGCTAGTGTCTTTTGTGAGGCGACAAAAATGAGAGCTTTGTTGTCTGCAGAGGAAAGTCTCAGAAGTTTTCCTGTTTGTGCGTTGATAATAAGAAGAATGATATGGACAATGGCAACACTTACCAGGACAAGTGCATAATCTTGAAGGTCCAGTCCTTTGAATACCTCCTGCGATTCCGCAATGGAGGCGTAAACCGTAATAATCACACAGCTTGAGTTTACATAACTCCATATGGGTGAGATCATGCTGTTACCGCGCAAGGTTCGAATAAGTTTACCAATGATAAAGGGAAGGAGAACAAAGAACAGCATCTTAAAAAGCAGTGCTGCCTGATCTATATCCATGGGGCCTGCAGCATGGAGGCAAAAATCCAGCATAAAAGGCATGGTAAGGATACCAAGCAGATTTAGACCAATGGTAAGAAAAAGTGCAAGAACTGCATTGCCTCGGCTCACTTCTGTGATGACTATGCCCGAAGAGATGGTTGGTGGGACACAGCTGATAATGATTAAGCCCATGGCAAGGGGCAGGGAAAGAGAGAGCACCTTACTGACCAGAAGTCCCAGCACAGGAGCCAGTAATAGAGAGATAAACGCAGCGCAGCCAAAAAGGACAAACAGCTTTTTGTCAAGTGTTATGCCCCGGCCGCCGGTCTGATAGCCGCTGACTAGAAAAATAATGAAAACAATGATCCGGAGACCATTGTTTTCAGAAATAAATATGCCGCCGGCCGGAATAAGTTGCGCAACAATGATGGCAACAATCAGACCCAGCGGCAAGAAGAGCTGTCGCATAGGATTAGATAATAGGCTTCATCGCACTCATATAAGAACGCAGTTCTTCGCCAATCATTTCCACACCGGTGTAGCGAATAGATTCGTTGGTTTCGATAAGCTCAACGTTTCCAACGCCGTTGTCGCTGCTCTCAAGACCTTTACCAATAACATCTGTATCCACTGCCTTCATAAAATCCTGAAGCAGAGGCAGTGCTGCATGGTTAAAGAGATAGCAGCCATACTCAGCAGTATCGGAGATAACTACGTTCATCTCGTACAGTTTCTTGCGTGCAATGAGGTTGGCGATAAGTGGAGTCTCGTGCAGGGACTCGTAATAGGCAGATTCTTCCTTGATACCAGCTGAAACCATGGTGTCAAAGGCAAGCTCAACACCAGCTTTGATCATGGCAACCATCAGGATACCCTTGTCGAAGTATTCCTGCTCACTGATTTCGGTGTCAGCAGCTGCGGTGGTTTCGAATGTGGTCTCACCGGTTTCTTTACGCCAGCCGAGAAGATTCTTATCATCTGCTGCCCAGTCTTCCATCATGGTGGTGGAGAAGTGTCCAGACATGATATCGTCCATATGCTTATGAAACAGGGGCTCAAGAATAGCTTTCATCTCTTCGCAGAGTTCATTAGCTTTGATCTTTGCGGGATTGGAAAGACGATCCATCATATTGGTGATTCCACCGTGTTTCAGGGCTTCGGTGATGGTCTCCCAACCGTATTGAATGAGTTTGACCGCGTAGGCTGCGTCCATTCCCTTTTCGGTCATTTTGTCAAAGCAGAGCAGGGAACCGGTTTGTAGCATTCCACAAAGAATGGTTTGCTCGCCCATCAGATCAGACTTAACCTCAGCAACAAAAGAAGATTGCAAGCAACCCGCGCGATGTCCACCGGTTCCGGCAGCATATGCTTTGGCAACATCCCAGCCGATTCCGTGGGGATCATTCTCACGATGTACGGCAATAAGTGTTGGTACGCCAAATCCACGTTTGTACTCCGAACGTACTTCAGTTCCGGGAGATTTTGGGGCAACCATAACAACGGTGATGTCCTCACGGATCTTCATGCCTTCTTCAACGATGTTAAAACCGTGGGAGTAGGAGAGGCAGGAATCTTTTTTCATAAAGGGCATAACAGTTTCGATAACGTTGGTATGCTGTTTGTCCGGGGTGAGGTTGATAACAAGGTCCGCATCGGGCAGCATCTCTTCGTAGGTACCGACTTTAAAATCGTTTTCAGTGGCATTTTTCCAGGATTGGCGTTTTTCGGCAATGGCGGCATCACGAAGGGTATAGGAAACGTCAAGGCCGGAGTCGCGAAGGTTCATGCCCTGGTTTAAGCCTTGGGCACCGCAACCGACAACAACGATTTTTTTTCCTTTCAGTGCTTCCACACCGTTAAATTCACTTACATCCATAAAACGGCATTGGCCGAGCTCTTCGAGTTGTAGGCGAAGGGGAAGGCTGTTGAAATAGTTATTTGACATGGTAAATCTCCTTTGTATGCGGATTCGTGTTAAATGTTGTGCTTTTGAGTGAGCCCTTAGTTTGAAAAAGTAATAAGGAATCAATAATCATTAACAGCATAATAATACTAAATTCTGTTGCGTAAAGTGAATTGTTTGTAATATAGTGTTGCGAATTGGGAAACATTGGCGGCGTGGCTAATCATAGGCAAATAACTAATGAATCTAAGAGACCTGAAATTCTTCAAACATCTGTCTGGAACCTTGCATTTCGGGCGCAGTAGTCGTGCCTGTCATATCACACCATCGGCATTGACCAGGATAATCCAGAGACTGGAAGACGAACTGGGAGAAGCACTTTTTCTTCGTGATAATCGATCTGTTATCTTAACTGCTGCCGGGAAGATGTTTCGCTCTTACGCTGATGATGCACTGCAACGTTATGAAATGCTACGGGGGGAACTCTCAAGAGAAGATGTCCTTGGTGGTGAGATAACGCTTTATTGTTCGGTTACTGCGGCATATTCCATTCTTCCTGTTATTTTTCAAACTTTTCGCTCTGTTCATCCTGATGTACATATAAATTTACAAACAGGGGATGCTGCTCTTGCTCTTACAAAGCTGCAAAATCGGGAAGTTGATCTTACCGTGGCAGCACTTCCAGATAGTTTACCGGAGCGAGTGGAATTTTTGAAGATACTGGAAACACCACTGGTTTTTATTGTTCCTTCAGCCTTTCCAGAAATTGTGCACTACCATGAAGAAAAATTGGATTGGTCGGAAACTCCAGTTATTATGGCAGATTTCGGGTTGAGTCGTGAACGGACGGATCGCTGGTTTCGCGAAAAAAATATAGTCCCTAATATTTATGCACAGGTTGCGGGAAATGAGGCAATTATTGCCATGGTTGCCCTTGGTTGCGGAGTAGGGGTAGTTCCGGGACTGGTACTTGAAAAAAGTCCCTTGAAGGATCAAATAGAGATTCTATCCGTGCAGCCGGAACTTGAATCGTTTTCCATTGGTATCTGTACAATGAAGAAAAATATGCGACTTCCCCAGGTGAGTGCTTTTTGGGAAATTGCCACGGTAAG
>JAOZLI010000400.1 GCA_029934915.1 Desulfocapsa sp.
AACAACTTCAGGGAACACTTCGTGAACGTCCACTAGCGGGAACTGGAAATATACAAATTGCACCTGAAAATATTCAGATAGATGCCCTGCACCTTTCTTCAGGCCAGGCAAATATTACAGCCAGTGGAATCCTGGGCAATGCGTCGGATCTTCAATGGAATTTGGACATTAGCGATTTTGCTGACATTTTGCCAGACATGAGTGGTACACTGTCAGGTTCTGGAACAGTGCGTAACAAGATGACCTCGCCAGCTCTCACCATGGAACTTTCAGGAGACAGTCTCGTGGTTCCCCAACTTGAATTACAACAGATTAATGCAAAGGCAGACATTGATCTTAGTTGGGATAAGCCATTTACTGTTGATCTGAGCGTCAACAACCTGCAATCGGGAGAAAACCTGATAGAGAAGATCACCTTCAATTCCAAAGGCTACCTAAAGGATCACACGGCCGAACTCTTTGCACACCATGAACTGGCCGAGTTATCCCTTGCTCTTGCTGGTGGCTATGACAATGAACAGTGGCAGGGTACAATAAATCAACTCCTGCTTGATTCAAACGATATCGGTGCCTGGAAAACAAAAAACCCCACACAACTCAGAGCTAGTGCCAAAGCAGCAAAACTTGATGCACTCTGTCTCCACCATGAAACCAGCCAGCTCTGTGCCAATGGTGCATGGGATGCCGACAACACAAACACTGGTGGGCACATAACTCTGAAAGAGTTTCCACTCAATGCTCTTTCTGCCTGGTTCCCCGAAACATTAACAGGCGTTGGTGGCATGTTCTCACTTGTGGCAGATGCCAGCATGCAGGAGCAGCTACAGGCAACTGTTCAAGCGGATATCACCCCGGGTAAAATTCAGTATGCGACTCTAAAAAAAGAGGGCGTGCTCTCCCACGAAGGAATGAAACTGGATCTACAACTCCAAGATGATGGTCTTGACGCCGATGTATGGCTCAGTGTGAACTCAAATATTATCAGTGGTTCCTTGCAATCTCCTCAGCTGCTCAAGAAAGATACAGAGGATTCGCCCTCTCTTGATGGGAAGATCAAAATAAAAGCACAAAACTTCGAACTTGTGGAAACATTGGTGGCGGATATTCAAGATTTAGATGCAAGTATCGATTGTGACTTTCGGATTTTGGGAACGCTTGCAAAACCTGAGATAAATGGAAAAGGAAAACTGGATATACAAAAAATCCTGATTCCTGTTGCAGGTCTTGAGCTCTCCGATACCCGTCTCAATATTCTTGCAGACAACAGCAACGTTACAATTAAAGGAACATTCAACACGCCCAATGGATCCATGGTCCTTGATGGCAAGGCTCTTATAGATGCAGAGCAGAACTATCCAGCCTCTGCTACTTTGAAAGCACACAATTTCAGGTTGGTAAACCTTCCTCAAATACGGGTTTTCCTTGATTCAGACTTACTTCTCAAAAAGACACAGGACCTCACACAACTAACAGGTACAATCACCATTCCAAAAGCAGCGGTACTGCTCAGAGATCTCCCCAAAGGAGCATCAACAGCTTCCCCTGATGTGGTTATTGTGCAGGAAAAGCAAGAAGAGGAAGGGGAAAAATCCCCCTTACAGATGAACTTGAAAGTTAGCTTAGGCAATAAAGTACATTTCGCAGGTTTGGGAGTGAATGCCTTTATAGAAGGACAATTAGCCCTCACAGCAGAACCAGACGAACAGATGCTGGGCAGTGGTGAATTTCATATCAAAGAGGGAAGTTACCGTGCCTACGGGCAAGATCTTGAAATTGAAACCGGTGTTATTTCCTTTCCCGGTGGCCCCCTCACACAACCGGGAATCAATTTACGCGCAACTCGAACAATCGGCGATGTTGTAGCAGGAATATATGCCATAGGTCCAGCAAGCAAACCACGTATCACAACATTTTCAAGACCTCCTATGTCAGAGGGGCACACCATCTCCTACCTGATTACAGGAACGGCCCCCTCTTCTGGATCTGGTGGCGCGAAGCTTTCCATCGGGAGACAGATCAACAATAAACTTTCCGTTTCCGTCGGCACAGACACAAAAACCGGAGATAGCGAGTTTATTGCCCGGTATCGCCTGAGCAGACGAGTCTCCGTCCAGAC
>JAOZLI010000140.1 GCA_029934915.1 Desulfocapsa sp.
GTCCCCGGTTTGAAAGCAACTTGCTGAATAGTTACGTTTTTCTTCTTTAAGACTCTTTTTCCGTGGTTTTTCCTTCAGCCCCTTCAAGAGCTTCATGGTTGAATAGTTTTTTGCAAATCCATCAAAATTAAGAGAGTAATGAAAGTGCTAATTCTGCGCTCTTTTCAGAGGCACCGGCCGTACCCATGCGAGAACGAACAAGTGCAAGCCCAGCCGCCATTTTTATTCTTCTCTTAGCATCAAACAAGATTTTCGACAGTTCTTCAGCCATTCGGTTCGCTGTCACTTCATCCTGAACAAGCTCTGGGACTATGTTATCATCTGCAATGAGATTAACCAGTGAAAAATATTTCAGATCTTTATTGATCAGTATTTTGCCTATACGATAGGTCGTTGAAGATACTTTGTAAAAAACGACCATAGGTGTATCAAGCAGTGCCAACTCAAGAGTTACCGTACCTGAGACAACCAGGGCAGCGTCACAGGCAGCCATCATATCGTATCTGTTTTCTGTAACCAGACATACATTCAGCCCCTGGCCATGCTCGGTCAGGCCATTTTCTCGTATCTCTTCTATGCTGACTGTTGAGGCCACGGGGAGCAGAAAAACCATTTTTTTATCAGATTGTTGCAGTACAATCCTTGCCGTCTGCAAGAGTACGGGTAAGAGCGATGCAATCTCTTTTCTTCTTGATCCGGGCATCAACCCAACCAGCAGTGAATCCTGCTCTATTCCATTTTTTTTGCAGAATTCTTGCCGATCACATTCCGAATGAACCGAATCCAATAAAGGATGTCCAACATAACTGGCAGCGACTCCGTTTTTACGAAAAAACTGTTCTTCAAAGGGCAGAATAACCCCGATTTGATCTACCAGTTTTTTCATGGTTTTCACTCTACCGGAACGCCAGGCCCAGACCTGCGGGCTAATATAATAGTAGATGGGAATGCCAAGCTTTTTTGCAAATTTAGCCAGCATAAAATTAAAGTCAGGGAAATCAATTAAGATAAGAAGATCAGGCCGATCCGCTTTCATACGGGTTTTAAGCGTTTTTCTGGCAAGAAGAATATCTGACAGATGGGAAAGTACTTCTGCAATACCTACCACCGCAATACGTTTAGCATCAAACAGAACATCAACCCCAACGGACTCAAGTTCTTTGCCACCCATTCCGCAAAAGGAAAGACCTGCACGTTTTGCCTTCATGGCTGACACTAGTCGTGCACCATGAAGATCACCGGAGGCTTCACCGGCAATGATCATTACTTTTCTACTTTCTGTATCAGTCATTACTGGGCGGACATATCTTCTGCATAAACACCAAGTTTTGAATGATCTTTTATCTGTTGAATCACCTGCATGGCCACATCAAGCGCCCTGCGACCTTCCTGCCCGGAAACCAGCGGAGTTGTACGATTACGCACATTTTCCACGAAATGTAAAATCTCTGCATTCAAAGCGTCACCTTCAGGAAACGAATTAACGGTAATATCCTGCTTTGGCATCCCATTTTTCTGAAATTCACCCTTTTTCAGATGCATGGTCATAACCTTACGATTTGCAAAATCCACATTGATAAACGAACCAGGTTGAAAGATACGCATACGGCGAGTATTGGTACGAGAGATCCTGGAAACAGTGACATTGGCTGTTGCGCCACTTTCAAATATAAGCCGGGCATTGGCGATATCTGTAAAATCAGTAACTACAGGTGCCCCCACAGTATGGATAGTTTCCAGGGGCGATTTAATAATATTTAAGATAATATCAATATCGTGAATCATTAAATCAAGAATCACATCAACATCAAGGGCCCGATTCTTAAAGGTTGAAATACGCTGACTTTCAATAAATACCGGTATGGTGAGCGACGGCAGCATAGCCTCAACTGCCGGGTTAAAGCGTTCAAGGTGCCCAACCTGTAAAATAAGACCTTTTTCTTCTGCTTTTGCTATTATTTCATCAGCCTCTTCCACCGTGGTAGTGATGGGCTTTTCCATCAGCATATCGACACCAGCTGCGATGCAATCTAGCGCAACCTCATAGTGGTAAATTGTAGGCACAACTACGGAAACAGCATCAACCTCTTTTAATAATTCACGGTAATCCTGAAATGCTTTGCAATTATTCTCATCCGCTATCCGTTCAGCGGTGGGCAGATCGACATCGGCAACCCCAACAAGCTCAACGCCTTCCATATCCTTATATTTCTGGGCATGATATTTTCCTAAATATCCGACACCAATAACACCGACTTTCATATTTTGTTCCACTTTCTAATAAATTAAATCCCTAGATACGCTTTCTGTATATCCTGATTATGCAAAAGATTTTCTGCACTATCACTTATGGTTATTACACCATTTTCGATAACATAGCCACGATCAGCAATATGTAATGCCTGATTGGCATTCTGTTCCACCAGAAATATCGTCGTATTATGCTCTTTATTGATCATTTTGATAATCTCAAAAATCTGCTTAATCACCAGGGGCGCAAGGCCCATGGATGGCTCGTCCAGCAGTAACAGTTTGGGACGTGCCATCAGGGCTCTGGACATGGCGAGCATCTGCTGCTCTCCTCCACTTAATGTCCCGCCAGCCTGATTCTGCCGATCCGACAAGATTGGAAAGAGAGAAAAGACATAGTCAAGATCTTCTTGAATTCCGGCCTTATCTTTTCGTAAAAAAGCACCCATATCAAGGTTTTCCATAACGGTTAAATCAGGAAAAATACGACGTCCTTCTGGAACCTGGCAGATTCCAAGAGCCACCAACTTTTCAGGAGACATTTTGTGAGTGCGTTTCCCCTCAAAAAGAATCTTCCCTGTACGAATTGGGACAACACCTGAAATGGCCATCAAAATCGTGGACTTACCAGCACCATTGGCACCAATCAATGTGATAATTTCGCCTGTATGAATTTCAAGATCAATATTGTGCAACACCTGAATATTGCCGTAGGCTGCATTTACATTTCTTAACTCAAGCATCAACATCCTCTCCAAGATATGCCTTAATTACTGCTGGATTTGCACGTACTTCCTCGGGAGTTCCCTGAGCAATTTTTTTCCCGTAGTCCATAACAAAGATACGATCAGAAAGGGTCATTACCAGCTTCATATCATGTTCGATTAACAAAATGGAATGGCCTTCGCTGCAAATTAGTCGGATAAGAGCAACCAGTTCCTCCGTCTCTTTAGGATTCATCCCCGCAGCCGGCTCGTCAAGTAAGAGTAAAAAGGGTTCTGTGGCCAGAGCTCTTGCAATCTCAAGACGTCTCTGAGCACCATAGGAAAGATTTCTTGCCTGCTCGTTGACCTGTTTATGTAAACCAACTTGTTTAAGAATATCGTAACTGCATTCAATGATTGCCGCTTCTTCACGACGAGTTGCAGCATTTCTGAATATTGCCCCAAAAATAAATGCTTTCGTGCGACAATGTCGCCCGATCATAACATTTTCAAGCACGCTCATCGTTGGGAAAAGCCTGATATTCTGAAACGTTCTGGCCATCCCAATTTCTGTGATTTTATTTGGTTTTTTTCCGTTTACTCTGGTTGTTTTCCCTGTGCGCGGATCTGACAAATCTATTTCACCCGACGTGGGAGAATAGATACCGGTTAAACAGTTAAAAAAAGTTGTTTTCCCGGCACCGTTGGGGCCAATCAATGCCACGATCTCACCCTGCCGTATATCAAGATCCACATTGTCAATGGCCTTTACACCGCCAAAATTCTTACTCAGCCCCTGAACTTGTAAAATTAGAGGAGAATCACTCATGGCTTTCTCCTTCAGATAGTCCCTGTTTTCTTATGTGATAGCTCCGCCTGACATTGGATATTATTCCATCGGGCTTAAAAACCATCATAACCACAAGAATTGCACCAAAGGCCAACATTCGATATTCAGACAAAGCACGCAAATATTCCGGCAGAAGAATTAGAATAAGAGCACCAATAATAACACCAACAATTGAGCCCATACCACCCAGCACCACGATGGAAAGAATTATTGCAGACTCAAGAAAGGTAAAACTGGCGGGATTTACAAAGGTTGTCTTCGCAGCAAAAATTACTCCAACAAATCCGGCCCAGAACGCTCCAAGGCTAAAAGCTACCAATTTTGTCTTTGTTTTATCAATGCCCATGGCCTGACAGGCTATTTCATCTTCTCGTAATGCCAGCCAGGCACGTCCTAAACGTGAGTTCTGCAGTCTGTTCACCACAAATATGGTGAGCACAACAAGCAACAGAACCAGGTAATAGATATAGGTAATACCACCTGCAAAAGTCATATCCATACCGAAAAAACCGGGTCTTGGAATATTGGCAATACCGCTTGGACCCTGGGAAAATGCGTTCCAGTTTTCGAGCACCAGACGAATAATTTCTCCAAAGCCAAGGGTTACAATGGCCAGATAATCACCCCGAAGCCGCAGCACCGGAAAGCCAAGAATAACCCCAAGAAAAGCAGCCATCAAACCGCCTATGGGTAAAACAACCCAGAAACCCAGATCAAAATTCAGATTTAAAAGGGCATAACTATAGGCACCGACAGCATAAAAGGCAACATAGCCAAGATCAAGCAATCCTGCCACACCAACCACAATATTCAAGCCCAGCCCCAGCACCACGTACATTAAAGCAGTGGTCATAATATTTGTCTGGTAGGTTGAGAACAGGAAAGGAAAGCTAATACCAAAAATGAAACATCCTAAAACCAGAGGATATAAAAACCTGGGCTCTCTTATGATTCGTTGTGCAAAGGGCTCGGTAGCAGCAGTCTCTTTTTTGCTTACGGCCCGTCTCTCCTTGCGAATCACATAGACTTTCGCCAAAATGGAAATGACAAAGCTTCCAAAAGCAATAAAAAACATATTATCCCACCGGTATTGCACAACTCTTTCGATGGGATCAACTTTAATTACCATTATAGGAAAAGTGAGAAAGGCAAACCATAGGGCAATAAGCGCTGATCGTTTAAGTTCTTTTACAGGAAACATTTTCGCCCTCACACTTTCTGGATTTCGGCCTTACCAAGAAGGCCGGTAGGTTTAAAAATCAAAATCAATACCAGCAGTGAAAAGGCGAATACATCCTCATAATCAGAAGAGATATAGCCAGTGGCAAAGCTCTCTGTCAGACCAAGTACCAGACTGCCTAGAACCGCGCCAGGAATCGAACCAATACCACCAAGCACTGCTGCAGTAAAGGCCTTAATACCTGCAAGAAAACCGATATAAAAATTAATCTGTCCAATATGAGAGGCGATAAGCAGCCCACCAATGGCGGCAAGAGCCGAACCGATTACAAAGGTTGCTGAAATAACGCGATCAACATTCACCCCGACAAGCACCGCCATGGTTTTATCCTGCGCTGTTGCCCGCATTGCTTTGCCGATTTTAGTGAATTTAATCAGACAGGTAAGCCCAATCATGACAAGAGTGGTTGTTACAAGGATTACCATATCGGAAGAACCAACGATATGGGCAACTGGTTCCATAAATGCAAACTCCGGGATAAGCTCAGGAAAGGGAAGAAAGTCAGAAGTCTGAGCAAGAAGCACGTAGTTTTGAAGAAAAATAGACATTCCAATGGCACTGATAAGAGGTGCCAGTCGTGGGGCTTTCCGCAAAGGGCGATAGGCCAGTTTCTCCACTGTAAAGCCGTAGGCACTAGACCAGACAGCGGCGGCAACGCCAGCAATGACGACGATGGCCAGCAATGGAAAGCCATAAATAGAGAGCACCGTTGCCACAATAAAAGAAGTAAAGGCCCCTATCATATAAATTTCACCATGGGCAAAATTGATAAGTCCGATAATCCCGTACACCATGGTATAGCCAAGAGCTATAAGTGCGTATATCGATCCCCTGGTTAAACCAGCAAAAAGAAGTTCTATAAAATAATCCATTTGACCTCTAACCCTTGAAAAAAGAAGAGCCCGAGACAGAAAAATCCATCCCGGGCAGAATCTGACTGTTAGTTATGAAACTATTATTTTACTTCAACATATTTTCCATTTTGAACCTGATACATGGAAAAACCAACACCTACCGCATCACCCTTTGCATCAAAATGGATGGTTCCCACAGGAGTATCAACTTTTTCATTCTGCAGAGCTTTGACAATGGCATCCATGTCAGTGGATCCTGCTTTTTCAACGGCATTCAAAAGTGCCAACGCTGCTGAATAGGCATTTTCAAAAAAAGCACCAGGATCTTCGTTATAGGTTGTCTTATGGGCTTCAATGGCTGCCTGGGAAAGAGGATTAGCACTGTTATCATTAGGACCTGATGCATATACACCTTCAGCATTTTTTCCGGCAACCTTAATGAAGGTATCATCTTTTACACCGTCATCGGAGATGAAAGGGATCTTCAGACGTTTCTTCTTCATCATGGAAACGATTTTTGAAGCTTCTGGATGATACCCACCAAAAATAACAGCATCCGCGCCCTTGCGTTTAATCTTCTGAACAATGGCTGTGTAATCAACAGCACCGGGAGTAACACCCTCAAAAAGTACGACTTCAGCTTTTCCTGATTCTTCTATGAATTTTTTAGCAAACTCGGCAAGTCCTTTTCCGTAATCACCTTTATCGTGTACAACGGCGATTTTTTTTGCTCCAATGACATTAAGAGCAAAATCGACTTCAGTTTGCGCCTGAGCATCATCGGAAGCAATGGTTCTAAAAAAGTTAGGATAATCTCCGGATTGGGTAAGATCCGGATTCGTTGCAGAAGGAGACATCACAACCACGCCAGCTTCCTTATAAATTGGAAGAGCAGCCTTTGTGGCACCAGAGCAAATGTGACCAAGAACAACATCAACACCGTCGGTAACCAGCTTTGTCGCAGTATTCGTAGCAACTTCAGGCTTACAAACATCATCTTCAATAAGAAGTTCTATTTTCTTACCATTGATTCCACCTTTAGCATTGTACTGAGCCACAACGAGCTCTGCAGCTTTAACGGTGGGAAGACCGTAAGAGGCAAGATCGCCACTCTGGGCACCTGCGACACCAAATTTAATAGTGTCGCCCGCCATGCTGCTAACAGGTACAGCCATAGCAAATCCCAGGGAAACAGCTGCAACTAACAATTTCTTCTTCAATCCTGACTGCATAGTAATCTCCATAAAAAATAAGTATTGCTCTTTACCCTCTCTTCTATC
>JAOZLI010000141.1 GCA_029934915.1 Desulfocapsa sp.
CGTCCGTAGACACCACAGCATAGGAAAAACAACGGCAATACAACATAAAACCACCACCTGCTTCCTGCCGCGTCAGCGACTAGAGGATAACCGCTGTACATTGACACAGGATCGGCAACAACCTTTACCCCAGCCAGATTATAAATAATAGGCAGTATTTCATTTTGGCTGTTTGAATAACTCTGGTCACGTTGCCCGTTATACTCATACATGATCAGACCATAATTTTCATTTTCAGCAGCATTGAATAAGCCTGCTGAACCTGTTTTGGCATATTTCACATCCAGTTTCTGCACACTGCGTCGTAACTTAGCAATGAAATCGCGATCCAGATCATGCAGACGGCTGTCTTGAGGAGCTAAATGAATGGTGATGGTGAGTTTTTTGTCTAATTTTTTAAGGACTCTGGTAGCAGCCGGGTTGAACGAATGTCTCTGATCTTCTGTCAGGTCCATGGAGTTTGGTTTGGATAGCAGCATGGCAGTGACAACACCAATTAAAAGTATCACGCCAAGTGATTTACCGAATTTTACTCGCAGCCCCTGACCGGGGTGAAGCCAGACAACGCTTAACAGAAAAAACAATACAGCCATAGAGAAGAAAGAGGTTGCACAAGATATCGAAAACAGCCCGTTTTCAAAGTGTCCTAACATACTGGTCATCGATGCACTTCCCAGTGCACCAAGTAAGCCGATTTGACCGCTGGCTGCAAAATCAAGTACCCACGAACCCAGGGTAACTGCCAGACAACAGATAGCCGCGGTGGAGAGGGAATCACTGATTGTCGCAGCAAACATAGCTATAGAACTAATCGTCAATGCATATAAACCATGCCCCACAAGCAGTACAACAATCTCGGCATAATAAATATGACCGCCCAAATAATGGAACAGTAGCAAAACCGAAACTGCCGGTATCAGGCTGATCAACCAGACAAATCCCAGGGCTGTAATTTTCAAACCACAAAGGGTCAGTAATGATAGAGGCAGCTGCAGCAAAAGTTTAAGCGCTCCGCTTTCTTTATCCCTGCCGATTACACGAATAGCGACAAAGGGCAGCAGTAACGTTTGACTGAGATAATAGGCACCAAACGTAGGTATAAAAATTCCCTGCAAGGGGTTCATGCCGCTGGCCATATCTGGATACAACAAAGCCGTTTTGCTGGCCTGACTGAACAGGTTTACTGCCTGGATAAAACTGAACCCCACCAGCAGGGAGATGATAATCAGCATAATCCACAAAGCAGGAGAGAAAAACAAGCCGCGTATTTCCTGGGCTAAGACCAGCCGGATTAAATAGCGTGTGGAAGGCTTGTCAGGTGATTGCAAGAAATATCTCCTCAAGCGTTGCTGTGGCTTCCAGCCCGGCCTGCTTACGCAACTCGGCAAGATTGCCGATTCCCAGTACCTGGCCCTGATCCAGCAACAGAAAACGATCACATATTTTTTCTGCTTCGCTCAACTGATGAATGGAAAGGATCATACTGCGATTTTTCCGGTATTCACGCAAAAGAGCCATGACCGCCAGCGACTGGCGTAAATCAAACCCATCAAAAGGTTCATCCAGCATTAAAAGGGGTTGCCTGCTAAGCAAAGCCATGGCAAGCAACGTTCTGCGCCTATACCCCTTAGACAGTGTATTCAGGGTCTTGTCCAACACTGGAGAAAGTTCCAGTCTGTCAACAAGTTGCTGACTATCTGTCCTGCCCACACCATGAACCTGTCGGAAAAACAAAAGAATAGCAGCAACTCGTTGTTCAGCAAACGGCAGAATATTGTCCGGTTGATACCAGACAATATCCTTTTTATCGTTCAATGACAGCAGTTTGTCATGCCGGTAAACCCGGCCGGAGTCTACGGGTAACAGGCCGGTAATACATTCCAGAAGAGTGGATTTACCAGAACCGTTAGGACCTATAAGACCCAGTATTTCTCCGGGAAGCAGTGTAAAAGAAACATTGGATAACGCCTGGTACGTTCCAAAACGTTTATTAATTTTGCTAACGTTTAATTCGTACATTTGACATTGACCAGGCCTGAAACTACACGTTTGTTCATTTCATTAATCCCTGGATTTCATCATGGTACCCATAATAACGTTCTGTGGTTATATCATTTTTTCCATACTGGATGTTCTCTTTCAAGATTTCTTTAAAGCGAGTTTCAGCTTCACGTTCATCAGCTATTTCCACAAGACCATCGTGAATAATATCCACCAGACGATCAGCATAGATGATTACCCGCTCTTCCAACAGGTGTAGGGTGTAATCCTTTACCGGGAGACCAAGTTCAACGGCCTCCGCCTCGGTGAGGCCTCCCCGGATATGCTTTTCCATTACCCAGTTGACTGCTGACGGCAATCCAAGTTCCGCACCCTTTTCAGCACCTATCAGACCGTGTTTGATTTCATGGGTGACGGTCTTACCAAGATCATGAAACAGGGCACCTCGCCCCACCAGTTCCATATCAAGATCAGCATTCATTCGGCGGGAAATTTCCAGTGATTTTTCAGCAACCTGCATGGAATGCTCAAGATCTTCTGCGACCATTCCCTGATCTTTAAGAAGCTCAATATCTTCCTGCTGAATTGTGTAATCGGACATCAGTACTTCTTCCCCCGAATACCAAAATAGGCATAGGCATCTGTCATTTTTTCTTCATATTCTTTTTTGAGTTTGGCAAATTTCTTATCCATATCTTCACGAAGATGATTGATATATTCCTTCACACCATCTTCACCAAATTTTTCAAGAATGATTGGAGTAAAATCAGCAATACGAGTGAAATCGTGGCGTTCATTTTTGTGATCGGGATGATCAACCCAGTCATGAACTCCCTTCCATTCATCACCTGTTCTCTCCAGACTACTGGCATAATGTTGTTTTGTTGGTGGCATTACGATTCTCCTATCTAACGTTTTTTATTGTTACTAAAATTAACCAGTAAACCATCGAGGATGGTACCGGCCTGCTCAATTCGTTGTAAATCATCATCCTGAGTGGCCACAATGGAATCAAAAAGGGCGTGGACACCAGCTGTTTCCGGCAGGTTGAATGTGTCGTCTTTCAGATCAATATCATGAATTATTTTTGCTATCTGCAGCAGGCCTTTATCTGTTGCACAAAAGGTCTGCACCAGCACTTCAAAGGTGCAACAGTCACCTTGATGAGTATATTCGGCCTCAAGCATATCAAAGCGCAACTCCTTGCCGGAGGGTTGGTAACGCGACGCTTCGATGAATTTGAAACGGGCATCAGAATCGATAAATCGCCTGATAAACCAGGCACTGGCCATACGATCTACGTAGACATTGCGTTTGGTTATCCAGGTGTTTCCCGATAAGTCGTTTACACTTACAATCGGCACAGGATCATTACCCTTGGAATGAAGAAGAATAGTCTCCATATCAGCCAAAAAGGCCTCCAACTGCGACTGCTCCGCCACCGGAAAAAAATCTATATTAGAAGTGGTGGCGAATGACTTTTTCAATTTACTTAATGCTGCCTTACACTCAGACAGAAGAACATCACTCTCCTCTTGGCCATGGTAGGAATCCATCACTTTACTGGCCTCTTTCAGGATTTTCTCGTAATCGGTACGTCTTGCATTTTGAAAAAGTCCAATCACCTGCTCGTCGGTTAATCCTTCCAGAAAAGCAGCATTCAACAATACCGCCTCCCCTCCGGATTCGACAATTTCCTTTGCAACCCAACTCAGATCTTCGTGTGTCTGTTCAGAATCGGGCATAACATAGACGGCCGGCTTGATTGCAACGGCACCAACCTGCTGTAATCTACGCCATATTTTAGCACGGAAATATGTGGGTTTAGACGGTATTTGATGTATAAGTAGTAACCAGTTCATAGCTACACATAACACATGTGTTTTATTTTGTAAAACACTTGTTTTTTATCTTCATTCACAACAGCATGCTTGACAGGATTTGAAATATAATGGCACTATGGGCTCGGAAAGAAATAACTTGGACTTTCCAATTCGTAACTGCACCACATCTTCAGTCGATTTTATATATTCACAATCCTCACGTAGCCAGCTACGCTGCGGTTGTGAATATATAAAATCGACTGAACCTGCAGCACATTTACGACCGGAAAATACCAAGTTATTTCTTACCGAACCCTATGGTAAAATCTGGAATCATTACATTAAACTGGGGAACACATGAAAAATAAATGGGATCAGGATCTGGCACGACTTCGACAAATTTTACAGAAAGTAACAGAGGCAGATATTCCGCAATATCCTGATAGCGGCAACTCCATCGTAATAAATCCCACTCTGGAACTGCTGGTACTCTCCTGGAAACATCTCACGGCACTCCAGCAAACCCCAGATACCGAAATACACCCGGAGCCTGGTGAAGAACTGGTGATACTCTTCAAACAGCCTGAAACCGGCAAGGTTTATTATTATCCAGCAACCGGGCCGGGCCTCCTGGCGCTCAAGGTATTTACCGAAGAACTGGATCGACAGAAGGTGGCCGAAGAAGCACAGGTTGTCGTGGGCAAGGTGGATGCAGCCATCGAAGAAGCCTGTAAACAAGGAGTATTACTGGCTCCTGTTTCTTCGCTGCAGCGCCCCGAAACACATTTCCCCAAAGCGGGCTCTGAAGGCTGGCAACGCCATTTACAATCCAACCACTTCACCCTGCAATGGCATGTAACCCAGGCCTGCGATCTGCATTGCAAACATTGTTACGACCGGTCTGAAATATCCCCCCTCACCCTGGAACAGGGAATTACTATACTTGATCAGTTTCGTGATTTCGTGCTGAAAAAAAATGTCCGGGGTCAGGTAACGTTTACCGGTGGCAATCCATTACTGTATAAACATTTTAAGGAGTTATACAGGGAAGCAGCCAAACGAAACTTTACCATTGCCATCCTCGGGAACCCCACCACTAAAGATGTAATTCAATCATTACAGGATATTCAGCCCCTCTCTTTTTATCAGGTAAGCCTGGAAGGGATGGCAGAGCAGAATGATTCCATACGAGGGATTGGCCACTTCGAACGCATTATGAAGTTTCTTACAATTCTGGATGAACTCAACATCTACTCCATGGTTATGCTGACCCTCACCCGTGAAAACATGGGGCAGGTTCTGGAACTTGGTGAATTTCTACGAGGAAAGGTGGATCTCTTTACCTTTAACAGGCTGTCCCAAACGGGAGAAGGTGCAGCACTTGCAACAGCTGAAAAAGACGCATACAAAGCTTTTCTGCAAGAATATGTAAAGGCTGTGCAATCCAACCCAACCATGGGACTAAAGGATAATCTGATTAACATCATTAAATCAGATCAAGGTGCTCAGGTCTTTGGCGGCTGTACCGGGTTTGGCTGTGGAGCAGCCTTTAATTTCTGCTCCATCCTTCCCAATGGCGATATGCACGCCTGCCGCAAATTCCAGTCTCCCATTGGTAATGTACTGCAATCGTCCCTCCTGGAGCTCTACGATTCTCCAATAGCCGAACAGTATCGAATGGGCCCGACGGAATGTCGTGGATGCAAAATTCGACCAGTCTGTGGTGGATGTCAGGCCGTTATCCAGTCAAGCGGGCTTGATATTCGTCTCAATAAAGATCCTTACTGTTTTCTGGAAGACTGAATATTTAAGTAAATTGAATGACATCTATTGATCTACAAGAGGCCACATGAACGAATCAAACCGTATCGAGTATAAACGGGAGCTGACCGATTCGTTGGAAAAGGAGGCGGTTGCTTTTCTAAACTACCGTGACGGCGGGATCATTTATATCGGTCTGGATGACAAGAGCGGAGAACCGACAGGGTTACCCCAGGTGGATCAGCTGCAATTGAAGATCAAGGACAGGCTGAAAAATAATATCCGGCCTTCAACCCTGGGGTTGTTTGATGTCATTTTGGAGAGGCGGGATGACAAAGAAGTGATCAAGCTCACTCTGGCGAGTGGCCCGGAAAAACCATATTACTTAAAAAAGCAGGGAATGTCGGCAAAGGGTTGTTTTTTTCGGGTGGGCAGTGCCTGCGAGCCGATGCCGGTACGAATGATCGAAGAGATTTTTTCCAGGCGCACCCGCCGTTCCATCGGTAAAATTAAGGCGCCGCGCCAGGATCTCTCCTTTGAGCAGTTGAGAATATATTATAACGAATCCGGCTTTGATTTGGGCCAGAGATTTACCGCCAACCTGGAGTTGTTGACTGAGGATCAGGACTTTAATTATGCGGGCTATCTGCTGGCCGATCGAAACGGCGTGTCGGTGAAGGTCGCCAAATATCTCGGCATTGACCGGGTGGAACTGATTGAAAACAACGAGTATGGTTTCTGCTCCCTGGTCAAAGCCACCAAGCAAGTGCTGGATAAACTGGCGGTTGAAAACCGGACAATGACCAAAATCACCGCCAAGGAGCGCATCGATCGGACACTGATTAACCCCATTGCACTCCGTGAGGCAGTGATTAATGCCATGGTTCATAATGATTATTCTAATGAGGCTCCTCCAAAGTTTGAGCTGTTCGACGATCGACTTGAGATCACTTCAGCGGGCGGTATCCCGCAGGGTCTGAGTCAGACGGAATTTTTTGGCGGCTATTCGATGCCGCGTAACAAAGAAATGATGAGAGTTTTCAAGGATCTTGAACTGGTAGAATATCTAGGCTCAGGACTTCCACGTATCCTGAAGTTTTATCCCCCGGAAATTTTTACTTTCAGCGACAACTTTATCCGGATGGTTATTCCCTATGCCACAGGGGACATCCAAGAAACTACCCAAGAAACTACCCAAGAAACTACCCAAGAAAAAATATTGGCCTGTATCCGTACAGAGCCGTCAATAACACGCCGACAGATGGCGCAAAAGATCAGTCTTTCAGAAGACGGCATTAAGTACCATCTCGGAAAAATGAGAGCCCAGGGAAGAATTCGTCATGTTGGCCCAACTAAGGCCGGCTACTGGGAAATTATGTTGACCAATCCTAAAGATGATTAAGTAGCTGCCCCTTGAGTACCGAGGGGCCTTTTATGAAGGACCCTGTAGCAGTAATTGGACCCATACAAAAAACAGTCTTTCAATAACCAATAAGTGAGAAAAAAATGAACGATACTGACAAAGACAAGGAATTTTACGAAATGGCAGATGCCCATATTGCCATAGCCAATG
>JAOZLI010000142.1 GCA_029934915.1 Desulfocapsa sp.
GCAAAAACGGATATCTTTCTACCACAGATATACTGTTCAAGACAATTATTAACCCCCACACTCTTTTTTCACTCCTTAGCGCACTATAATTCCTTATGGGTTCTATTTTCGGCTTATTCTCACCATGTTTTTTGGGGGCGACTCTGCACAGACTTTAATGCTGGCGGCCAAATCAATGGGCTATGACTCTTGTCCGATGGATGGTTTTGATTTTGAGAAGGTTGCGGAGTTGATCAAGCTTCCGGATGATCATGTGATCGCAATGTTCGTGGCGATTGGTAAAGGGACGCAAGAGGCTTGGCCGCGCCCTGGACAGTTGACGTTGGACGAAATTATCATTGAAAATTCATTTGAGGGATGAGGTGTTGAGAAACCCTAATCCAAAATTTTCTTCAAATAAAAACCCGTATGAGACTCTTTCACTGCACTTAATTCTTCCGGAGTTCCAGTGGCCACAATATGCCCACCCTGATCGCCTCCCTCAGGCCCCACATCAATCACTTGGTCGGCCGTTTTTACCACATCGAGGTTATGTTCAATGACAACGACACTGTTGCCGTTATCTACCAGTCTGCTAAGAACTTTCAGCAGGTGTTTGATGTCTCCGGGATGCAGTCCTGTGGTTGGCTCATCAAGGATGTAAAGAGTTTGTCCACTGGCTCTGCTGGAGAGCTCTTTGGCAAGTTTTACCCGTTGTGCTTCACCCCCTGAAAGGGTTACCGAAGACTGGCCAAGGCTGATATAGGTCAGGCCCACATCGTAGAGGGTTTGCAGACGATTTTTCACCGGAGGGATATTTTTGAAAAATGCCAGTGCCTCTTCCACGGTCATGGAGAGCACTTCATGAATATTTTTACCGCGATATTTGATTTCAAGCGTTTCACGGTTGTAGCGTTTTCCACGGCAAGTATCACAAACCACGTAGATATCGGGCAGGAAATGCATGGCAATCTTATTGACTCCTTCGCCTTCACAGGCCTCGCAGCGTCCGCCCTTTACATTGAAACTGAACTGACCCAGTTTGTAGCCCCTGATTCGGGAATCGGGAAGCCTGGCAAAGAGTTCGCGGATGGGAGTAAAAACACCGGTATAGGTGGCGGGGTTGGAGCGTGGTGTTCTGCCTATGGGACTTTGATCGATATCAATTATTTTATCAATATGTTTTAAGCCAGTGAGCTTTGTGTCGCCAATCTGGATGCGTTCGAGTCTGCGGGAAAGACCTTCCTTGACGAGTTTAAAAAGCGTTTCGATAACAAGAGAACTCTTTCCGGAACCAGACACACCGGTAACGCAGGTCATTACTCCAAGGGGAAAGGCAACATCCACATTGTGCAGATTGTTGGCCACAGCATTTTTCAGGCGCAGATATTTTCCTCGGCCGGCCTTTCGCCTTTTCGCAGGAATTGCAATCTCTTCAATTCCTGCCAGGTAGTTTCCCGTGAGGGATTCTTTGCACTCAAGCAACCCTTTGACATCTCCTGAATACACTACTTCTCCGCCATGGACTCCGGCGCCTGGCCCCATATCAAGGATATGATCGGCGGTGAGAATTGTATCGGTGTCATGCTCTACCACGATTACGCTGTTCCCCATATCGCGCAGTTCGATCAGGGTGTTGATCAGTTTCTGGTTGTCACGTTGATGTAGGCCGATACTGGGTTCGTCCAGAATATAGAGCACTCCGGCAAGGCGGGATCCTATTTGGGATGCCAGTCGAATGCGCTGGGCTTCCCCTCCTGAAAGTGTACCGGCGCGGCGTTCCAGGGAAAGGTAGCCAAGTCCCACATCCTCGAGGAATGAGAGTCGATCCACAATTTCCTTTAAAATCGGCTCTCCTATCTGTCGTTCACGATCGGTGAAAGGAATAATAGGCAGGTTTTCCATCAGCTGGTCGATGGAGAAGCAGGTGAGTTCATTAATATTCCATTTTCCGATCTTTACAGCCAGGGCTTCAGGCCGTAAACGTGCGCCATGACACTGAGGGCAACGCTGTTCATTCATAAACTTGCCAAGTTCTTCCCGGATCATGGAGGACTGCGTTTCCAGAAAACGCCTGCTCAGCTGCGGAATAATTCCTTCAAAGGGCTTTTCGGTGGACATCTGCCGCCGGCCTTTTTGGTAGTAAAAATGGATATCTTCCGTTCCGGACCCTTGGAGCAGAATGTTTTGTATTTTTTTAGAGAGTTTTCCAAAGGGTGTGGTCATGGAAAAAGAATAATGGTCGGCCACGGCAGTGAGCATCTGGCCTGAGTAGGTCTTCATCCCACGTCTGCCCCAGGGAGCAACGGCACCATTCTTGAGACTGAGTTTAGGGTCTGGAATAATCAAATCTTTATCAAAAAACTGTTTTACTCCTAACCCGCCGCACTCCTCACAGGCGCCCTGGGGATTGTTGAAGGAAAACAACTGAGTGGAAAGGCGTGGCATGGAGATTCCGCAACGATGGCAGGCTGCGAATTCGCTGAAAAGCTGTTCTTCTTCACTCTCCGGGAAGTGGGCTAGCAAAAAACCTTCGGTGAGCTTCACTGCGGTGGTTACAGAATCACTGAGTCTGCGACGGCCATTTGTCTTAATTACCACTCTGTCGACCACAACGTCGATGGAATGGCGTTTGTTTTTTTCAAGTTCCTGTACGTCATCGGTATGGAGTATGTCCCCATCCACTCGAATTCTTACAAAGCCTTCCCTGCGAATACGGGCCAGCAACTGTTCGTGTCGTCCCTTCTTTGCAGTAACAAGTGGAGCCAGGAGAATCAGTTTGGTACCTTCAGGGCGTGCTAAAAGGCTGTTCACCATATCTTCTATGGATTGCGAACGGATCTCGTCTCCGCATTCAGGGCAACAGGGGCGTCCACACCGGGCAAACAGCAGGCGCAGGTGATCATATATTTCTGTGACAGTTCCCACCGTTGATCGTGGGTTTTTAGAAGTGGTTTTCTGCTCAATAGAGACGGCGGGGGATAAACCTTCCAACGCGTCCACATCCGGTTTATCCATCTGACCCAGAAATTGCCTGGCGTAGGTGGACAGAGATTCAACGTAGCGCCGCTGCCCCTCGGCATAGAGGGTGTCAAAGGCCAGTGTCGATTTGCCGGAGCCGGAAAGACCCGTGAACACCACAAGACTGTTTCTAGGGATATCCACATCGATATTTTTTAGATTATGCATCCGTGCGCCACGGACACTTATTTTTTGAGGTTCCATGCGTTGACCCTTAACGGCTCAAATTTTGGTGATCAATCTTGATGCAGCGATCCATTATAACTGTTAGACCCGCTTTTTCGGCCAAGGTGGCTGCTTCCTCGTTCACAATTCCCTGCTGCATCCATATCACCTTTGCCTGGATTTCGATGGCAGTTTTGACAATGGGCAGTACATCTTCACTGCGTCTGAAAATGTCGACGATGTCAATTTTTTCTGGAATTGCAGTGAGATCTGGATAGCAGGTGTGCCCCAGAATTTCACTTACTCCGGGATTGACAGGAAAGACGGTAAAGCCTGCTTCCAGGAGATATTTCCCCACCATATTGCTGGGACGATTGCTCTTGGGCGAAAAACCGACCAGTGCAATAGAGGGATTGTTCCCTAAAATGGCATCAAGGGCTAATAGTGGTTGAATGGACAGCATAGCTTAAACCTCAAAAAATATATCTTCTAATTTCAATATGTTCTGAAGAATCAGAAAAAAAGTGATTTACCGCTGATAGTGAGCGTGGTAAATATGGTAAGTTTAATTTTGACAAACTCGTTTTAAGTGAATTTTCAGATGGCTAAGTAAAAAACTTCATATTCGAGGAACGCAAATTTAATGGAATGAGGCGTACTTAGGTACGCCGCAGTGACGGAAAATTTGCGGTGACGAAGAAGATGAAGAGTTTTTACAACGCCATCAACTTTTATCTCTTGGACTATCCTGTAACGAGAAATAAAAGTCAGATAACAGAACGTGAAAAGTAATCAGGATACAATAAAAATCAACCTTTCCATCACAGGTACATTGAATGAATTTTCAGGATATCATTTTTGAACTGAACCAATACTGGGCAGATCAGGGTTGCGTTATTCAGCAACCCTATGACATGGAAGTGGGCGCAGGAACCTTTCATCCCGCAACATTATTACGCTCTCTTGGTCCAGAACCCTGGAAAGCCGCCTATGTTCAACCTTCCAGGCGTCCCACCGATGGTCGTTATGGAAATAATCCCAATCGTCTGCAGCACTATTACCAGTATCAAGTTGTGCTCAAACCTTCCCCCCTTGAGGTTCAGGAACTGTACCTTGGCAGTCTGGAACGTTTTGGGCTGGACTTACTGGAGCATGATATCCGCTTTGTGGAAGATGACTGGGAATCTCCAACTCTTGGCGCCTGGGGACTTGGCTGGGAAGTGTGGCTGGATGGTATGGAAATTACGCAGTTTACCTACTTTCAACAGGCAGGATCCATAGATCTTTCTCCAACAACGGTTGAGATTACTTACGGCCTTGAGCGAATTGCCATGTATTTGCAAGGCGTTGATTCGGTCTATGATATTGCCTGGAATGATTCCGTCAGCTATGGGGATATTTTCCATCAGGCAGAAGTTGAATTTTCCACCTTTAACTTCGAAGAAGCAAATGTGGAAGAAATGATACGTCATTTTACCACTTGCGAAGCCGAAGGTCTTAGACTCGTCGAAAAAGGATTAATCCTGCCTGCTTATGACTATTGTTTGAAATGTTCGCATACTTTTAATTTGCTTGATGCAAGAAAGGCGATCAGCGTGGCAGAACGGACGAGATATATTGGCAGGATTCGAAATATTGCCAGAAAAGTAGCCACCCAGTATGTGGCTCAACGTGAAGAGATGGGACACCCCCTGTTGAAGGAGACAGCGAAGGCATAATGCCGTGTCATATGGTCAGAAGATGATAGTGAATACGTCATATTATGTATAGACTTTCCCAAGTCTTAGTTGGTTAAGTGAGAGTCCAGAATCCGCACTTTCTGGTATTTGTGAAGTTGTAGCAGATGTTGTACAGGATATAGACAAAAATAAAGAAAAAATCCCAGGAGGACGACATGGAAGCATTAATTGATGACCAAAAAATTAAAGATCTATTTAAGCAGGCTATTATTGAAGCCATGGAAGAAAAAAAAGATGTCGTTCGTGATCTGTTTGTGGAAGCCATTGAAGACATTGCTATGACACGAGCCATAGAGGAAGGAGTAACTACTGGAAAAGCGAGCAGAGATGAAGTTTTTAGCGTTTTAAACGGTTAACGGATGCTTCATGAAATGTGATTTCACAAAAAGTTTCCTCAAAGATCTAAAAGTCTACAAGCATGACAAAGACTTCTTGCACAGAGTTAAAGAAATCATCCATAGTGCTGAAGAAGCAGCTTCAATTTCAGCAATAAAGAACCAGAAAAAATTAAAAGGTGAAAAGACCTTCTACCGTATCAGATCTGGTAGGTATCGTATTGGCATAAATATCGAAAATGATATTATAACATTTGTCCGAGCACTACCCCGTAAAGATATCTACCGCTATTTCCCATAATAAGAGCTGTCTAACAATAGGATCTACCTCATCAATCTTTTTTCTTCTTATTCATCAATTAAGGCTAAATAAGAGTCTTCATTTTAGATCATCCTTCATGCCAGACCTCAGCAATATACTTGACAGAACCCGTTTTATTGACTTTAACGCCAAAGCCTTGTAGATTGCTGTCCCTTAGGTAGTAGATGTTTCGATTCGGACTTAAATTGTTAACTAGCTGACTTGTAATAGAAACGCGTGACATATTGTAGCCTCTTTCGGTAGATGAATGGTAGAGGATTTGATAAGAACAGCTATGAAATCAACTGGCTTGCTGAGAAACACTAAAAGAACCAACAAGAGATAACTTGTTAGAATTAATGGCGGAAGTGCATGGGAATCGAACCCACCTGCCGGGCTATTAACCCGACACACCGGATTTGAAGTCCGGGAGCGCCACCAGTGCACTGTCCACTTCCGCATCGTAGCGACGACACTGTAATACCAATCGCTAGAGATGACAACTTTTTTATATTATGCTGTCTCATTCTTAAAAAAGATAAACTGTTTTACCATTAATTAGCAGTAAACAGGCTGTTGGGCGGTACCTAAAAGCCTAAACACCTTCAGCCTAAAGGCCTATTTATCACAAAGTAGAGAAAACGACGAACATATGCAATGTCAACGACTGATTAAACAGATAAAAGCATGGTATCTCCATGTAAGCAATGAAACCATGGCTCCGGCTCGAATGGTCGCCTTTATTGAAAAGCATGCGCTGGAATGCGATATCTGTCGGGAAGATCCGGATCTTCAGGAAGAAATTGAAAAAATAACGGAGTTGGTGCTCCCCGAATCCAAAATTCCTAAAGCCGTGCGTATGCAGCAGGAACAGGAAGAAATGGCGAAGCAGGAAGCTGCCGCAGAAGCGGAGGAGGAGAGCGTTGCAGGGGACAAAGAAGGCGTTGACGAGGAAGATGTTGACGAGGAAGATGTTGATGACGAAGCTGAAAAAACTGCTGATGTCGATGAATTGAATGGGAATCTGGAGAATTAACAGCTTCGACGTTAGTCTTTTTTCCCTGTATGGAGAGTGACCACTGCTTTCTTGTCACGAGCAGCAATCTGGTGAGCCACCTTGGCGGCCACTATTTCGAACTCTTCGTCAAGTGTGACAATGGCTAACTGGCCACGGCTGAGTTGCTCTATCATCTCCTCTGCGACAAATATTCTTTTAATTTTGTTTTGTACAACAAAGTTGTAAGGGGTGCCACGTTCGTCGAGTTCGAGTCGATTTTGCTCAATGAGCTGGCGTACCTGGGATTTTTGTTCTGCCTGTCGTTTTTTCTCGTCACGTTGCAGGTTTAATTCGCGTTCGCGTTTTGACTGAGCTGCCTGCTCCTTCTGCACCTTTTTGCTTATCTCTGAAGTGCTGTTATCCCCTTTGTTTTGCTTGCGATTGATATGATTGTCACGTTTGACCTTACTTGCCTGTTTTTTACTTACCAGTCCAGCTTTGAGAAGTTGAGCTTGAAATGGGTTTGCCATAATATCTTTAACCTGATTGAATTTCTACTGAGTGAACCCC
>JAOZLI010000401.1 GCA_029934915.1 Desulfocapsa sp.
TGACAGTGTGACAATATGACAACGTGATAACGTGAGAGAGGGAAACGATATTGACACTTTCTTACAACCATGGTATAATTTTAAAAGGAGGTATTACATTATGTTCGTACACGGTAAGCGCGATAAAAACCACATTCAGATAGTAAGTTATCTTGAAGAACGTGGATGCGAAGTTTTTTGTTCGGCTGATTTAGGTGACGGCTTTCCAGACTTGGTAGTGTCTTATAATAACCACACCTTTCTGGTAGAAGTTAAATCCGAAACCGGAGAGTTAACACAGGCGCAGGAGCGGTTTTTTATGCGATGGTTAGCGCCGGTTCATGTTGTGAGAAATCGCAACCAAGTAAATCTTTTAGTGGACTACTATCAAACAAAGAGAGGTTAATATGTCCAATCCCTTGCAATACACATTGCGGCGCAATAGACTCACCATCCCGCCCTCTTATGCGGCATACGTCAATGCACCGTCCATTTATACCGACAAAATCGTCAAAGCCATTGCCGAGAGAAATCCGGTGCTAACGGAAGATATCGTCCTGAACGTGATAGACACGTTGAAAGACGTATGTATTGACGAATTGGCGAACGGAAATCGCGTGACTATCAACAATTTCTTGCGGATATCCCCCTCTATCCGGGCGCGGATTGATAGCGTCGATTACTCAGTCACAGCGTCTGATTTAGTGTTGAATGCAAGTATTCAAACAGACATGCTGGATGCAGTACGTCAGAATATAACTTTTGAACGCGATAGTGCGAGTGAGAAACAACCGATACCATTATCCTGCTCGGCTAGTTCAGGGTACCAAAATCTGCTCTATGGGTTGTCTACCGTTCGCGGTAACGATATGAATTTCAATCGTGAAAAAGCCGATGAAGGCGTTTTTATAGAAAACACGTTGGAAGAGGGTATCGTTAATGCTCCTATTGAATATGGTACTGTCACCAACGGAACGATTGTGTTTAATGTTCCGGCATTAACGGAGCCTACCAGTAAAAATAACAATGAGTACGCGCTCGTTGTAAGGACACGATATACCGCAAACGGAACGTTGCGGGAAGGTAAACTTTCTCAGGCGTTACGAACGACGCGCCAAATGCTAAATTCTGACCTCGACACTGCGGACGCTAGAATCTTCGCGGGTTTTGGATTCGCAGAAGAATTGGAAGAATCTAAGATTGAGGCAGCTGCGTATTCAGTAGCTGGGGGCAATTATGACTTCTATGTCAAAGTGTCCCTTACTCAGAGCGGAGAGCAGAATGAAAACTCAACACTCCTGATGACGGTTGGGAAAACAGATATAAGCGGTAATATCGAAGAAAGTGCCCCTATCACCGTCCTGTGTAGCACAGATAGCCAGTCAATCACCTTGCCGTGTTTGGTAAGTAACTCGTCTGGAGTTACGTCAAATTTGACATCCTTAACGATTTACGTAGAATCGTTAATTGCGTTGGGTAACTTGGTCAATACGAATTACAACGGAAGTATGAGTGAGTACGTTTCATTAAGCAACCCGACATCATAATATTTCCCGCCACACCTGGTTTCAGGTGTGGTTAACAAGGATACCCAGCATGATTGATGGTGAAAACTCAATATGGAAAGTAAGATTAATGACCACTGTAACCGCAGTATCGTTATCTATGTGTTCATTACTGTTTTCCATAAGCTTTGGTATTACATTAGGCGAGAACTTTCTTATTAGCACCATATTTGCCACCATGCTTGCAACAATAGCAGTGGCAGAATTTCTATCCGCGAATTTCTTAATATTTGCCTTAAAGGAAAGAAACACGGTGATTATCTTTGCCGCATTATGGCTAATGGTGGGTGGAATGGGTATTAGTATAATTGCCGGACAATCAGCCTTACAACAAGCCGTATCCGAGACAAGGGATACAAATAAAAGAGAGTCTGATACCTATCGTCACCTGCAAAATAGAATTGATATCATGCAGAAAGAGTATGATAGTCTGTTCATATCCGATAACGCAATAAAGGAGGCGAGAAAGGGGGCGAATAACGCGAGAATCGCTATCAAAAAGCTATTAGCGGCGCCCGCCACTAATTCAAGAGGGCGAAACGCAGG
>JAOZLI010000402.1 GCA_029934915.1 Desulfocapsa sp.
CAGTAAAAACTCTACTCTGGTTCCCGTCCTCTTACACGCTATCAAGCATCCCCCTGTACAAACAGAAAGCTCTGGTCTAAAAATTGTCCTGCCAGGCAACATATCCGTTGAGGTCGGCAATAATTTTTCTCCTGCGACCTTAACCCGGTTGTTGACAACTCTGGAGGATCGATAATGTTTGCGCCTGCCAACTCCACCCAGGTCTATATCGCCACTGGTGTCACAGATATGCGTAAATCGATCAACGGGCTGTCAATTCTGGTTGCGGATCAGCTTGAGCTTGATCCGCTATCGGGTCACTTGTTCGCCTTCTGCAATCGAAAACGGGATATTATCAAAATTCTCTACTGGGATCGCAACGGATTCTGCCTCTGGCACAAACGGCTGGAACAGGATCGATTCCTGTGGCCGGAAACGGAAGAGGATGTAGTTAATATCCACGGCCATCAACTCTCTTGGCTGCTGGATGGTTTATCCCTGAACCAGTGCGAAGCGCACCAACAGTTGACCTATGAAATAATGGTGTAAAAATGCATAAATTTGCATTTAATACTTGCAAAAACAGTATGTTATGGTATATTCTTTTTTATGAGTTTTGATACCGTCACATTGCCGGACACCCCTGATGCCCTCAAAGGCATTGTTGTCGATCTGCATGGTCAGCTTGCAGAGCTGCGGGATGTTTTCGACAAGGAGACAGGTATCCTTCTGGAGCAAATTCGCCTGCTTCGCGCACAGCTATATGGTCGGAAAACGGAGCAAATAGTTATTGAAGGCGGCCCACAGCCGCTTCCGCTGTTTGATATGCCGGAGCCGGTGGACAATGAGGAGGAGGATGACGATGAGGAAGACGGCATCCATGTTCCTGCCCATACTCGCAAAAGGGGCGGCAGAAAGCCTCTTTCAGATGACCTGCCAAGGGTAGAACAGCTCCATGACATTGATGATGCAGACAAAATCTGTGAGTGCGGCTGCGAACTGACCCGGATCGGCGAGGAGACTTCCGAGCAGCTCGATATCATTCCCGCCCAGGTTCGGGTTATCCGTCATATTCGACCCAAGTATGCCTGCAAGAACTGCGAAGGTGTTCAGGGCAACGGCTCGACAATCAAGATAGCGCCTGTTCATCCCACTCTTATCCCAAAGTCCATTGCAAGCCCTGGCCTGATTGCTCATCTCCTTACGGGTAAATTTATCGACCATACACCTTTTTACCGCCAGGAAAAGCAGATTATCCGTCTGGGCGTGGAGATTTCACGAACCTCCATGTGCAAATGGGCAATGCAGGCGGCAGTTGCCTGTCAACCGCTGTTAAATCTGCTCCAAGATGAAGTTTTGGAAGGTCAGTTCATTAATATTGATGAAACTACCCTGCAGGTGCTGAACGAGCCGGGTCGAAGTCCGACTTCCAAGTCATATATGTGGATTTTCCGACGAGGAGATCCCAAAAAACCAGTGCTGATTTATCAGTATCATCCGACCAGAAGCGGCGATGTCGTCAGGGAATTCCTGCATGATTTTCAGGGATTTGTCCAGGCCGACGGCTATAAGGGCTATGACTTTCTTGATCTCATCGAGGGAATCCGTCTTATTGGGTGCTGGGCTCACGCCAGGCGTAAGTTCATGGATGTTATCAAGGGGCAGGGAAAGAAGCGCAAAAAAAGCGCAACTGATAAGGCACTGAATTATATTAAAAAACTGTATAAACTTGAAAGAACGATGCGTAAAAACGAGCTCAATCCTGAAGAAATCTATCGCATGCGGCAGAAAGAAGCCAAGCCGATTCTCGATGATTTTGAAAAGTGGTTGTCAAAGAACAAGCTTTTGACACCGCCCAAGGGCTTGCTTGGCAAGGCGATTGCCTATACATTGAACCAGTGGCACAGACTGGTAGGGTACATAGAGGATGGTTGCCTGAGCATTGACAACAATATGGCCGAGAACGCTATCCGACCTTTCGTCATTGGCCGTAAAAACTGGCTGTTCTCTGGAACCCCGGAAGGGGCTGAGGCCAGTGCCTTGCTGTACAGCCTGATTGAAACGGCCAAGGCAAACAAATTAGAGCCTTATGCCTACCTGCGTTATATCTT
>JAOZLI010000143.1 GCA_029934915.1 Desulfocapsa sp.
CCATATCCAGTCGCGGGTTTAAACAGCGACACGCCGACAAACTACTGGTTATGATAGATGGCAGATCTGTCTACACCCCGCTGTTTGGTGGAGTGTACTGGGATGTCCAGGATTATTTACTTTCAGATATCGATCACATTGAAGTTATTCGCGGTCCGGGTGCAACCCTATGGGGGGCAAATGCAGTAAATGGTGTTGTAAATATCATCACCAAGAATGCTCAGGACACTCAGAATGGCCTTGTTGAGGCCCGCAGTGGCACCCAGCAGAACTACAATCTGGGGGTACGCTATGGTGCCACCAGCAATAACAATATATTCTGGCGCCTCTACGGTAAAGGTGACAAATGGCGGGAGAATGAAGATAAAGAGGGCAACGATGCCTTTGATGATGGGGACAAGGCATCCATAGGCTTTCGCCTTGACTGGCTGAAAGACTCCCGCAACAGCCTGAATATCCATGGTGATTATTACGATGGCAAAATCAGTTCCAATAAATGGCAGGAAGATGAGGATACAAGCGGGGGCAACATCATGTTCAGCTGGGATCATGAGATATCCCACGACTCATCCCTGAACCTGCAAGGTTATTTCGATCGCACCGAACGTCATTCTTCAATATTAGGTGAAGACCGGAACACCCTTAATTTTGATTTACAACATAATTTCAACATATTGCAAAGTAACGATATTGTCTGGGGAGCCGGCTATCGATATATCAATGACCAGACAGATCCCGATGCCCGCACAACCATAAATCCAGCCTCCAAGTCTGATCAACTCTACAGTGCCTATATCCAAGATAAGATAACGATTATAGATCAATACCTTTGGTTCACCGTGGGCAGTAAAATTGAGCATAATGACTACACCGGTTTTGAGTATCAACCCAGCATACGCATACTTGCTCTGCCCAGCGAACATCATACCTTTTGGGGGTCAATTTCCAGGGCCGTAAAAACTCCGGCCCGTATTGATCATGATTTTGATATTGATATGGGAACGGCCGGGCCCTACCAAATGGTGGCGCTCGGAAATGAAGATGTCGTGTCTGAAGAACTGCTGGCTTATGAACTGGGCTATCGTTTTAAAACGCAAAAGAATTTTTCTCTCGATCTTACAGGCTACTACAACGACTACGATAAACTGCTCAGCAAAAAGACAATCCTGGATCCTGCTAAAGAACGACTGATATTTACTTTTGACAATAGTCGCAGTGGCAAAGTCTATGGTGGCGAAATCCTGGCTAACTGGCAGATAACTGCGGCCTGGAAGGTATCTGCCTCCTATTCCTACTTGAAGATGGATATGACCCTGGCCCCTGACGATACAGATGATGCGGCAGAAATTGAGGGGACAGAACCAACCCACCAGGCCCAGTTACGTTCCTATTGGAATATTTCCGACAAATGGCAATTTGACCTGATGACATATTATGTTGATGAACTCTATGAGGGAGATGTTGAAGACTGCCTCCGCCTTGATTTACGCCTGGGTTGGCACCCCTTGAAAACACTCGAAATCAGTCTTGGTGTGCAAAATGCTCTTGATGCAGCTCATGCAGAAGAGATTGGTTCACGACATGTATTCGTCAGTGAAATAAAACGCAATGTATGGGGAAAAGTGACCTGGCGCTTCTAAAAGATGGAACTTGTATTCTCAGTCCTTTTTGATTGTAACATTTCTTCGATATGCTACCTTGCGCATTAGAGGAAATGAGAAATAAAACGTCACAGACAAGTCCCCCTCCACTGGGAGACATACTTACCCTAATCGGGCCAATTTTCCGCAAACATCGACTTCGTCTGTTTGTGGGTTTGCTGGCACTACTAGGAGTTAATTGTCTCCAGCTTACCATCCCACGGATTCTTAAACACGGGGTGGATGGACTCGCCGAAAACACTATTCTGGAAAGTGAACTGCTGTACCTGGCTGGCCTGATCTGTATTATTGGCCTGGCCGCCACCGTGCTTCGTTTCTGCTGGCGCTACCTCATTATCGGTTTTTCACGGCACCTTGAACGAGATCTCAGAAAAAAGATTTACTCTCATGTCATGGTGATGGATGGTTCGTTTTTCAATACCTATTCCACCGGTGCCATTATGGCACACACTTCCAATGACCTTGCAGCAGTACAGATGTCCTGCGGGATGGGCCTTGTGGCGGCCATAGATGCGCTTGTTATGTCCATGGCTGCCATTGGTTTTATGCTCGCCATCAATGTGGAGCTTACCCTGCTGGCACTGGCACCCATGCCTTTTCTTGCTCTGGCTACCCGTTTTCTTTCGGGCCATATGCACAAACGATTTGATCGTGTGCAGGAACAGTTCTCTGTTATGACCGAATTTGTACGATCCTCAGTCGCATCTATTCGCCTGTTAAAAGCCTACACCCTGGAAGATTCACAGAGCAAACGTTTTGAGAAAATTGGCAGCGAGTATGTACAATCATCCATTCGGGTGGCGATTATCCAGGGATTACTCTTTCCAGTGGCAACGCTGGTTGGCAGTCTGGGCATGCTGCTAGTCCTCTATTTTGGCGGAAAAAAGGTGATGATAAGCACCATCAGCATGGGTGATTTTGTGGCCTTTATCACCTACCTTTATATGCTTATCTGGCCCATTATGGCCGTTGGCTGGGTGGCAAACCTTTCACAGCGGGGAATCACATCTCTTCGACGAATCCACACCCTCCTGACAACACACTCAAAAATCCCGGAAGGATCTGCAGACTGCAATCCTGCCACACAAAATTTCAGCTGCAGGAAGATGAATTTCTCCTATCCGGGTACAGAAAGTCTCGTATTAAAAGACATCAACTTGCACCTTAGCCCCGGGATATTGGGGATCACAGGTCCCACGGGATGCGGCAAGACAACGCTCTGCCAAATCCTCCTTCGCATGTTTCCAGTGGCAGACGACTGTCTTTTTGCAGAGCAGACTGACGTCAACCGTCTTCATCCCCAATCCGTTCGAAATGTAATTAGCTACCTGGGACAGGAACCGCTGCTTTTTTCGAGCACCATTGCTGAAAACATTGCCTTTGCAAACCCCGACGCTGGCCAAAAAGAGATTGAAAAGGCAGCTATTGCAGCAGCCATTCATGACGAGATCATGGATCTTACGGACGGATACGACAGCACCATCGGTGAGCGTGGAGTGAATCTTTCAGGTGGACAGCGGCAACGCATCTGCCTGGCACGTGCCCTTCTCTGTGACAGACCCGTTATAATCATTGATGATGCTCTCGCTGCAGTGGACACAGCGACAGAACAAAAAATCCTTGATACCATTCTGCCCATCCTGCAAGGGAAAACCGTGCTCTGGGTCAGCCAACGCATCAAACAGCTGGCGCAAACAGACAGACTGCTCATCCTTGAAGAAGGTGAAATTACCGGGCTTGGCAGTTACACTGAGTTATGCAAAAGCAATGCTTTTCTGCAAAAAGTTCTCCACCGACAGAGTTTACAGGAAGATAACCGGAGCATAAACAATGCGTAACTTCGGCTACTTTGAAGAAGGACACACCCGCGCCCTGTCGGAAAGAAAACTATGGATGCGAACCGTTGTTTTACTAAAGCCCTTTAAACTGCCCTTCGCTGCTGCCGTGTTACTCTCGCTCTTCGTCACCGCCAGTGGCCTTGCCCTGCCCTGGTTAATGCAGCAGGGAATTGATCGCTATATAACCGACAGTAGCACAAGCATTGATTTACGCATTTCAGGTCTTGCCACAATTGTTCTTTTTTACGGATTCCTCATCGTCCTTAATTTCATCAGCGCTTTTTCACAGGTGCTCATTCTGGAATGGATGGGACAATCCATCATGCACAAATTACGGCAGAAGCTCTTTTCCCATCTTCTTCGGCTGCAACTTGCATTTTTCAACAATCAGCCCATCGGCAGGCTCGTCACCCGAGTAACAAATGATATTCAGAATATGCACGAGATGTTTACCTCCATTATGATCACGCTTTTTAATGATCTCTTAAAGATGGCCTGTATCATTATTCTACTTATCAACCTGAATCCAAAACTTGGTTCCATCCTCTGTCTTTTTGTCCCGCTTGCACTCATAACAACTATCTTCTTTTCAAAACTTGCCAGAAATCATTTCCGTGATATCCGTAAACAACTCTCAAAGCTCAATAGTTTTATTCAGGAAACTGTATCCGGAATTAATCTGGTGCAGATATTTGGACGAACAAAAAATATGGAGAAGGATTTTGCAGAGCTCAACAACGATTATCTGACAAAGACTCTCCGCCAGATTAAACTTTTCGGCACATTTATGCCCATTACTGAGCTTATGAGTTCGGTAGCCGTTGCAATTATTCTCTGGTATGGAGGTGGTGAAATTATCAGGGAACAACTCAGTTTGGGTGAACTGGTAGCCTTCCTTTCCTATATGCGTCTGTTTTTTCAACCGCTACGGGAATTATCACAAAAATATTCCATCGTCCAGTCTGCACTGGCCTCCGCAGAACGGATTTTTCACCTGCTCGACAACGACAGCAGCGAAAAAGAGCCCGTCAACGATCGTTCAGCCAACCATGCCCTGATACAAGGAGATCTCTATTTTGAAAATATCAGCTTTTCCTACAAAGAAAACCAACCGGTTTTACGAGATATCTCCTTCAGGATAAAAGCAGGTGAGACAGTGGCCATTGTTGGTCCTACCGGAAGTGGCAAGTCCACCCTCATTAATCTTTTACTTCGATTTTATGAGGCAGATGACGGCGTCATCAAATTTGGCACACATCCTATACAGAAAATCAGCAGAACAGCCATTCGGCAGAAAGTGGGGGTTGTCATGCAGGAAATGTTAATTTTACAGGACAGCCTTTTCAAAAATATCAGCCTTGATACCGGTAAAAACGAAGAAGAAATCACAGCATTAATGGAAGACGCCCAACTGGGCGAGTTTATCAAGAGACTGCCAGATGGCCTGGACACTACAATAGGAGACGGCGGCAGAGCTATGTCCACCGGAGAAAAACAACTGCTGGCCATTGCCAGGGTACTCTGCCGTAATCCATCCATGCTAGTGCTTGACGAGGCGAGCTCCGCCATCGATTCACGCACCGAAGAGATGCTGGAGAACACACTTGAAAAAGGATTTGCAGGAAAAACAGTTCTGATAATCGCCCACCGTCTGTCCACAGTGAAACGAGCTGATCGTATCCTTGTTCTGAAAAAGGGAAAAATCCGTGAGCAGGGCACCCACGCAGAACTTCTTGCCAGTGGTGGTTTGTATAGCCGATTACTCGAACTTGATTTTGCGACGTAACAGAGCAATATCCGGTAAAGGAGTGGAAACTGGGAATGCATAAAAACGGTTCCTCCCCGCTTGTTTCGCTTGATACATGGCGACATCGGCAACGCGAACCAGTTGCTCTGCATTGTTTCCATGCTGAGGTGCCATGGCCACACCAATACTCACCGTCACACGACAGCCCTGAGCATGCCTGTGCAGATGGTGTTCCACTGCCCGACAGATGTTTTCAGCAACCTTCGGCACATCTTGCTCACGTTTTACCTCAGGAAGGACGACAACAAACTCATCCCCAGCCCAACGGCAAACGATATCTGACTCACGTAGACACTCACGAAGGATCTGAGCGAACTCCACCAGCACTGTATCGCCACTGTCATGACCAAAACGATCATTTACTTCCTTGAAATTATCCAAATCCAGAAACATCACAGCCACGCTGTGTTTGTTTCTGTCTGCCATAAGCAAACATTGCCTGAGACGCTGATAAAACAGGCGCCTGTTGGGCAGGCCGGTGAGTAAATCATGATGAGCCATCTGATATAATTGCTCACGGTAATCCTTGAGATCGGTAATATCATGCATGGAGACAACTGCACCAAGTTTTTTTCCAGCACTGTCTCTCATGGCCTGACCGCTCACCTGCACGCTCCGTTTCTGACCATCTTTGTCTATAAGTACCATCTCTTCGCAGATGATCTTTGCCCCGTTCCAGGCTCTATAAAGCGGGTTTGCCTCCATTTCCATGGGCGTTGTACCGTCATCATGCAACATACCATACTGTCGCCCCCACTGTTCAGGAGGAATATGAAGCACATCTGAACCAGTCATGCTTTTTGCGGCCCGATTGAAACAACTCAAGATACCCTGTTCATCACACACAGCAATGCCATCGTGAATATTTTCAAGAACCGCTTCCAGGAATTTCTGATTTTCATCAAGCTGAATCTGAGTCTGTTTTAACTCACTGATATCCAGGAAATACCAAGCCCTTCCACTGTACACGTCCTTAGCTCTAATGGGATAGGAATGACGCAAAAAACAACGTCCATCCTTGAGCAAGACCTCATCGGTGCTGACTTCATCCTGGTGTCTGTAGAGGTATTGAACCTGTTTGAGAAACCCATCGGGATCTTTCACCTGGTCAATAACTGTTTGTAAACTCTGCTCATCATCCCGACTCTTCTGGATATGATCCGGGATGCCCCACATCTTGACAAACTCCTGATTAAAAGAAAGCATGTTCATATCTTTATCAACGAGTAGAATACCCGCCGGATTATGCTGATACTGCTCAATCAGGAGTTGGTAATCGGAGCAGACGGCTCCTTCGGTGATGTGAAACTGTAATAAAAACTGCTGATCCTGAAGCTGTGCCCCCAGTACCTGAAACGTTCTGCTGTGTAGAGTATTCCAGTTGCTAACACAGTCAATAGTGGCGGAGCCTGATTTGATAATGGAATCAAGAAAGGATTGGAAACTTTCAGCATCCGGACAGCTAAAGTGATCACCAAATGCAATGGGCAATAACTCAGCCTGCAAACCAATCCTGGCACAGGCGGAATTTACCCGAACAATAACACCAGTGGAGTCAACAATGCAGGCGGATGTAGGAAGATGATTCAAGAAGTCCATAGAACACTAAAACAGTTATTATTCAGCTAGTTAGAAACGTTTCCCTTAGAATATCACACTTCAGACAAATAAACTAGTGTGATATTGTTTCTCATAAGAATACTTGATTACCATCAAAGCTCAGCTAAGCTATATTTTATGTAGGAGCTCGCCCCCGCGAGCGATTGTAGGATGTTGATAACTCAACAAAATCGCCCGCAG
>JAOZLI010000144.1 GCA_029934915.1 Desulfocapsa sp.
GGGTGCTCCACAGGCGAAAAGGTGATGTCCATCACCATGCGTGCTCTTCCTGTTCGGGACTCCGAGAACTCAGTGTCGTCCTCGTCTCCTTTGCCCATTGCAAAGCCTCAATCAATAGAACAACGTCTGCAGATGCTTGACTCACTCTACAAACAAAAACTATTGAACCAAGAAGAATATGATCGAAAAAAGTCCTCTATTTTGAATGAACTGTAAAAACCCTTTTCAGGAGGGCTGCAACGTGATCGAAGCAACTCCTGCTGATGTACAGAAAGCTTTTCAAGATCTTAGCAGGGACATGAACCCTGAATTTGTTCACATTTTTCTGGATAAGCTTGAGCGATATGCTAAAAAACCTGACAGGGCACTTTTCCTGGTCGAATACCAGGAAAGTATTATTGCCTTTGCCACGATCATCGACAAATCACCTCTTCCAGAAACATTTACCCCTCAGGCTCTGCACGATATTAATTATTATGCCTGTGGAACCGGCCTGATGGTGCTGGAGGAGTATCGGAGACAGGGTGTGGCTTCACTACTTGTAGCGGCATGGGAACGCTGGACAAAAGAACATAACATCCAGGGACTATGGGTTATCACACGTAAAATGGGCAACTGGTATCAGACTAACTTTCATTTTGAGCTGCTCGGCAACGCCAATCTAAAGGGAGTAAAAAAATCAGTTTTATCCAAAACATTTCAACCCTGACATACTCTAACAGAAAGTGAATAGCTGTAATTCACTGATAATTTAAATTAATCTTCAACTATTTTAAAGATATTTAATTGACATTAAAATAAAAATACGATACTAAATTATAAGAAGTAAAGTTTTTTGTACGCAATGTCACACCGTGACACTCAAAGTCCCTATTGTTTCGTCTTTTCATTAAAAAGATGAAAAAAAATTAACATTGCCCAGCTTTTAAAACGGGCTGGGACGTAATATCTAATAAGAGGAAGGAGGAAACAAAATGGTGAAAAAAATCTCCATGCTGGCTCTTGCCGGATTAATTGCCTTACCTGCGGTTGCCGCAGCAAGCGGTGGTGCAAACGCCAATGATCTTGAACGTAAGATTGAAGAATTGAGCATGCAGCTTGACCAGCTGAAAGCTCAGATGGCAGAAAATAAAGGTGCCGGAAGCGGTGACCTGACCGACCTTGAGAACGCCGTGAGTGACCTTGAAGATCGCTCCGATGCTTGGGATCTCGCTGCCCGCTTTAAGTTTTATGGCGATTTCCGTTCACGTCTGGATTACTACCGTGCTTCCTACACTGACAATTATGTAGGAAAGAGTAACACTCTCTGGACCAATCGCTTTCGTCTGAATATGCGCGTTAAAGCCACTGAAAATGTAGAATTTAAGGCACGTCTTGCCATGTATAAAGCATGGGGCATGCAGTCTACACCCGCTGGTGTTAACAACAACACTCCCATGTGGGATGGAACCTCCACTCGTACGCCTGATGACAGCGCCCTTCGCGTTGATCGTGCCTTCATAAACTGGAACAACATTGGCGGTGCACCTATATGGTTCTCCATCGGTCGCCGTCCAACCACCGATGGACCACCTTCTCAGATCCGCCTAGGTGCCGACGAACGTATGGCCACTCCTGTAATTTTTATGGATTGGCCCTTTGATGGTATCTCCGTGGGCTACGCCTATCGCTGGGGCAGTGAAGCCATGGGTACAGGCCGTGTGCGATTCTGCTACGGTCGAGGTTTTGAAGACGGAATGAGTACCACCGAGTTACAAAACAATACCAGCGCTGATGATATGGATTTTGCTGGTATCAGCTGGGATATTATGAAAGTTGGCAATCGCTTTATTAACTTTCAATCCTTTGCGGCTTTCAATGTCATGAACCGTCCTACCTTTGAGGATCCTTTGTATGAGATGGGTATGGAGCAAATGATGCCACAGGATTCCATTGGTAATATTTACCACACTTCAGCCGTTTATCTTGACAAAGTATCTGATTTCAACTACTTCCTGGTTGGTGGTTGGTCTCATGCTGATCCTAACGATAACGGCATGTTCAACGATATCATAGGTATGTCCATGGGCATGACTGGCCCCAACACAGACAATCAAGACGGTTACACTGTGTACGTTGGTGGACGTTATGATATCGATTCCCTTGGCCTGAAACTTGGCGCTGAATACAACTATGGCTCCGAATACTGGTTGGCAATGAATCCCGGACATGATGACATGTACTCCGCAAAACTCGCTGCCCGAGGTAACGTATACGAAATATATGGTATCTATGACCTTCCAACTGGAGAGGCCATTTCCAAATACGCCAAAACCTTTATCCGCCTTGGATACCAGTATTATGATTACAGCTACTCAGGATCATTTGACTGGAACTTCAAACCCTATGATTTGGATGACTCAATGGATGTTCAAATGCTAAACGGCATGAATGCAATGATGGGAACCAACACCGTTGACCATGCGAGTCAGGTTTATCTGACTTTTGAGGCATACTTCTAGGCCAACACCGCTTCAAATGCATTTGTTTTATACTAGGGAAGATTCCTTTACGGAGTCTTCCCTATTTTTGTTTGTCTTCTTAGAGGCAATAGTTCCCCCAAATGATTACATTCAGCAGTGACCGATATAGCAAACTCAGTTATGATGCCAGGGATACACCTGCCACCATCACAGAAAATCGCACAAAGATAAAAAAGCAATACGGTTTAACTCATATCCTTTCAGCCCGTCAGGTACATGGTGACGCAATTTTTATTGCAGACGAGCCCTTACAAGAAGATCTTAAAATCGATGGGTACGATGCGTTAACAACAAATCTGCCAGCTGTTGGACTTTTGATCCAGCAGGCTGACTGCCAGGCAATAACCCTTTACGATTCAGAGCATCAGGCCATTGCAGCCATCCACAGTGGCTGGAGAGGGAGTGTCTTAAACATTACCGGCAAAACAGTGCAAAGCATGTCTGACAGCTATGGTTCATCACCCACTCACCTGCAAGCAAGCATCAGTCCGTCCCTTGGTCCCTGCTGTGCTGAATTCGTTAATCACGAATTGGAATTGCCAGTCGCATTCCTCCCCTTTCAGGTAACAAAAAACCACTTTGATTTCTGGAGGATCACCGAAATGCAACTCCTGGGCGCTGGACTTCAAAAACAAAATATCAGTACAGCAAAAATTTGCACATCCTGCTCAAAAGACTACTATTCCTATCGACGCGCCTGTCGCAACGGTGATGGTATTACTGGTCGCGGTGCAACCATTATTGCCCTATAGACAAAAAAAGGTTTTCAACCCTATGCGAATTTTAGTTGTAGAAGATGACAAAAAGATAGCGTCATTCCTGGAAAAGGGACTACGAGAGGCTGGTTTCAGTGTCGATGTCAGCCACAACGGACAGGAAGGACTATCTCTTGCCCTTGTCGAGCCCTACGAAGCCGCAGTAATTGATATTATGCTTCCCGAACTTGATGGCCTGACCCTTATCGAAGAAATCCGCAAACAGAACATAGACATACCCGTGTTAATTCTCAGTGCCAGGCAATCTGTAGATGATCGTATAGAAGGACTACAACGTGGTGGTGACGATTACATGATCAAGCCATTCTCCTTCAACGAACTCCTGGCCCGTATTCAAGCCCTTCTTCGACGTGGGCATAAAAATGCAGATGCATCCGTGCTTACCCTTGGTGAACTACAACTCGACCCTCTCAAACGTAGGGTAACCCGTCAGGGTGACAAACTGGAACTCCCAGCCAAGGAATATGCGCTCCTGGAATTACTCATGCGAAACCCCGGCAGGGTAATCTCCAAGACATCTATCTTGGAACGAATATACGAATACAACTTTGACCCGCAGACAAACGTGGTAGACGTTCTGGTCTGCCGCTTGCGAAACAGCGTTGACAAAGAATATGACACAAAACTAATTCAGACAGTGCGTGGTATGGGCTATGTCCTTCGTGCTGAATAAAGGGCTCAGACTCTTTGCTTCCAGGCTGGGTAGAATTCTGTTGTTTTTCATTCTTTTCTGGGGTTTTTCTGCAATTCTCCTGTTTACTCACCTCCTTTTTCTTAAGCAGAATATTCAACAGCAAGAATATGAAAACGTCCATTCCGCCCTGGATGAATACATCCACCTGAGAAAGACCCTTACTGCAAAACATTTAAGTATTCACTCCACTCCCCAGGAACTCGATTTTATACGAGTCACTCGAGGACGAGATCAATTTCTCATCACTGGAAGGAAACATTTTCATTTCAAAGGCCTGGTCGACTTGCCACCATCAGCCACAGGTATGTGGGTAGACCTGCATCATCCTGAGCAAGAAGGAAGCTGGATTCTCGTATCTTTTCCTCTGGCAGAAAACAGCTTTGTACAGGGAGGCAAAGATATCAGCAATAGTGGTCTTTCCATCTATCTGCTAGCCAAGTCAACCTCCATACGGATGTTTCTTCTTTCAGCTCTTGGCTGCCTTAGCCTCTCATTTCTCGTAGTATATGTGATGGAACAGCCCCTACGTCGATTAAGGAATACTATTCAAACAGCATTACTCGATAAATCCTTTACACTGCCTGAAACACAGGACATCCTCACACCCCTGTATACGCTATGGGAAACAATCTTTTACCAGAATCGAAAATTAATATCTGAGATTCAATCGTCTCTTGATAATGTTGCGCACGACCTCAGAACGCCAATGACCCGCCTCCGTGCCGTTGCAGAGTACGCCCTGCAATCTGATCTGAGAGACCCTCAGCCTTACCGTAACGCGTTGTCAGACTGCCTTGAAGAGTCGGAAAGGGTTCTTTCCATGCTTGGGGTAATGATGAGCGTTGCCGAAGCAGAAGCGGGAACCATGCGTCTTGAGCTAAAGGATACTAATATCGCTGCAACACTTGAAGATGTCATTGGGCTCTACCAGTATGTCGCCGAAGAGGCACAAATTACGGTCTCTTTAACTGCCAGCAAACAACTTATTGTACAGGCTGACAAAACCAGGCTGAGCCAGGTATGGGCAAATTTACTGGACAATGCAATAAAATATGGTCACGAATCAGGAGTGGTCGATATAAAAGCGCAACAACAGACTGATATGGTCATTATCAGTTTTAGCGATGACGGCATGGGAATCTCCGAATCAGAAATTGGCAGGATATGGGAACGTCTGTACAGGGGGGATAGAAGCCGTAATACGCAAGGTCTGGGACTGGGACTCAATTATGTAAAAGCTGTTATTGAGGCACACGGAGGCACGATAACAGTCAAAAGTACTGTGAGAAAAGGGGCATGTTTTACAATTAGCCTGCCTCTACAAAAGAAAATCGCAGATGAGAGGCGCATGATCTGACAGTCGCACCTCGGGAATTGAAAAATGAGTGACCTTTAATTCCGGGCTGTGAAATATAAAATCCAGCTGCTTCTTAGGAGCATGACTTGGATAGGAAGGAAGCCCGGCCTTATTCGCATCCACAAGATTTGCAGCAGCCAGAAAGAGTTTAATCTCGCGCTGGCCTCCAAAGGTATTAAAATCACCACCCACAATGATCGGCTTGTTTCGTTCTGAAATAATACGATGCAGATGCTCGAGCTGCTGTTGCCTGTGTTTAAATTTCAGGGATAGATGAACAATAAAGAGCACAACTTCTTCAAGTTCCACCTCAATCACCAGCCTTTTCACCCCTTCTTCAAAATAATGAAAATGATGACTGACAATACTTTCACGGCTCAATATTCCATTCCCCTGTTTATTTAAGACGGGAACCCGGTTGGCCATGGATTCAGTACCGTATTTTGTCTGTACCACATGATAATGCCCCAGTGCTCTGGCAATGGCTGCCACCTGACAATTATTACGACTTCGATAGGATCCCGAATCGACTTCCACCAGTCCAATAATATCTGGATCAACTGAACGGATAAAGGAGACAAGCTGCCCGAGAACGGTCTCAGTCTTTTTAAAAAAACCAATAAATGGAAAGGGCAAATGGTAGCCCGCACCAGCGCCGGTACCATAACGTATATTATAGAGAAGAAATCGCATAAATTATAATAGCGCCATTCATTGCAGTTTGCAATATTACCTGTTTGCTATTAGGTTTGATAGTTTGAATTAAGTATGAAAGTACAAACAATTTCTCACCAAGATCGTTTGCCTCCCGTGTACGTTAACTAACACGAGCACTAAAAAACAATAAGTAGAAGAGAAAATATATGACTACAATATCAATTGGCTCAAGAAAAAGCAAACTCGCCATGTGGCAGACAGACACCGTAGCTGGCATGCTTGAAAAAAATGGCATGGAAACAACAATAAGCTCCATGGAAACAAAAGGAGATAAAATCCTTGATGTTTCCATCGCCAAGATTGGTTCCAAAGGCGTTTTCACCGTGGAACTGGAAGACCAGTTATCCAGTGGCATGACCGATATTGCAGTGCATAGTGCCAAGGACATGCAATCCATCCTGCCCGATGGTTTTGAGCTGATTGCCTTCACCGATCGTGAAAAGCCAAACGATGTTCTGCTATCCCGTAATAGTGCCATTGATCTTAGTGACACGAGCCAGAAGATTCGTATTGGCACTTCCTCTGTGCGCCGTATTGCCCTGCTCAGGCATTTTTATCCTCACGTTGAAACCGTCGAAATGCGTGGTAATCTGCAGACACGAATAGCCAAGATGGATGCGGGTGACTGTGACGCGCTGATGCTTGCCTATGCGGGTGTTAAACGTATGGAATATGAAGATATGATAGTGAAAGTATTCCCGCTAGATGAATTTATTCCTCCGGTTGGTCAGGGTTGTATCGCCATTGAAAGTTCAACAACTCTGGATTCCGACAAACGAGAAAGAATACGGAAGTGTTTGAACAATGCAGAATCGGAAGCCTGTTTACTGGCTGAACGAGCCTATCTTCGTGTTATGGAAGGGGGATGTTCCATTCCTGCTTTTGGCCTGGCCCAACTTGACGGTGAGCAGCTTTCTTTAAGTGGCGGACTTTCGAGCCTTGATGGCCAGACAGTGCTTGTGAAAACCGAGACTGGAACAAAAGATCAGGCTGAAGAGATTGGTAAGCGCCTTGCTGATTATATTCT
>JAOZLI010000014.1:0-15492 GCA_029934915.1 Desulfocapsa sp.
GCCAATGGTAGGTTTAGCTATTTTATCAAACCTTAAAATATTACCTTGCTACTGTTATGTTGCGAGTGGGTCTATCCAATTGAAATTAAAAAGTTTTTTGATTGGTGTTCCTGGGGTTAAATATCCACTGTGACATCAATAACTTGTGGCGTATTTGGGAATATGTACTAAACAGATCGCACCATAACTACTGTACATCGCTCGTTTGATACCTTAAACGAGGTCGAAGATTTAAAAAGGACAAAGTTCGTCCCGGTGATATTCTCGGCGCACTAATTGGTGCAGCAAGTATTGAAAGTAAATATGTTGGGAAGATTGATATTTATGATCGTCAAAGTTATGTTGCAATTGATAGTAGTATGGTTGAGAAGGCTTATTCTTATCTGAAAAACGGAAAGATTAAAGGACGTACATTTTCAGTCTGGGTATTTGGTCAAATAACGGAATGACACCGGAGAGGAGAAATATAAAAATGATTGAAGAACGTCTGGTGGAGCTTGAAACTCAAATCACATTTCAGGATCAGACCATCAAAGACCTGAGTGATGTAATTTACAAACAGCAGCAGGAGCTCGAAAGGTTGGCTACCCTCTGTGCCGCCTTGGAGGAACAGAGTAAAGAACTCGCGGAGTCTCACCAGGTAAGAGATGCACTGGCAAACGAAAAGCCGCCCCACTATTAACAGCAGCACCAAGCTTATAAAAGAACAACATGACTGATTATACTGAAGAGGAGTGTCCTAAATGTGGCCAACAGTTACGATTTCCTGAGAACATTGGAGGGATGCTTATGGCTTGTCCTTCATGTGGAAATAAGTTTCATTCTGATTTTAAGTTGGGCAGTGTCAAAAGCTGTGTACGTCGAAATGTATTAACAAATATTTTTGAGATGCCCTGTGAAATTATAAGGCGCATTGGCCGCTTCTTTTTTCCTACGTAATATTTTCAGGTAGCTTCGTTTCGGTGATTCTGCCTTTTTTTTGTTTCAACTCACCACCGTGAACGGCCAATGCGAATCTCAATACTTTGTGTACCTACATCAGGTTAATAGATCTACTGCACCACTCGAGTGAATCCCGAATTTCTAAAGTAAAGATATCTCCCCTTGCAGGTTGACTAAAGCAGTATCCCAAAAAGAGAACATGCCAATGGCCATCTCTCGAATTTAAGCAAAACCGCAAGTAAACATAATTCTTAAAATTGAGGCATTCTACAAACAAAAATCTGTCTCAGGCAGCAAGGTCTATTTCTGTATGAATTTTGTGCCACGGTACGTAGATTTTGTCTTGTTCATCAATTCTAATTAACCCGGCTTGTCTTAATGTCTTAACATCGGAATGTACATTTTTATAGTTACGGCGCAATTTTTTACCTAGAGCACGAATACTCACGTGCCCGATCTTCAGAAGGGTAGAGAGTAAAAGTAAGCGCTGGTTTGAGATTACTTTCAACAGAGAAGAAGCATCTTCAAAATAGAGATGTTCTTCACCTTCAGGTTGCTGTCCCTTTTCAGCCTTTTCCCATGCATCAATAAAAGCTTGATTCATATCCTGATCTGGAGCGATATGAATATTTATGTTGTCAGTTTTTTTCATTACCTTTCCTTTTCATTTGTTCAATATCATATTGAAAATCAGCGACAAGAGTTTCAATGTTCAAAAAAATGTATGCCTCTTCCCGACCAGCAAGGTGTCGATGGTCCCCTTTGCCAGTTTCATTATCATATCTTACCAAACATTCTCCATCGGCTGTGCCATAATACAACCTGTATTTTAAACCGTGTGGTCGCTCCCTGCTCTTTGAGAGTAATTGCCATATCACCATCTCCTTGATTGTACCGTCGGGATAGATTTTTTTTACTTTGAAAAGAATAATTGCATTAGCCATGATGCACCAACATACCATATGGTATACAATGCCATAACTAAGATAGAGGTTTTTATAAATTGAACAAAAAAAGAAGATGGTGGTGAACGTTCCTGCTGCTCTCATGTGATTACAGGAAGTTATGGAATTCACAGGCTCCTGCTCCAACTACAGCAATGCAGGGGGAGAGTGATGGTTATGTGTTGGGCAAGCCGTTTATCATTGCACATTGTTCGCATATACGCTAACATGCAAATTGCGAAAACGATAGGAAACTGGTTGCTGAGCACATCAAATCTCTACCTTTCAAACAAGCTGAAAAAAGGAAATGAGTACTTTCTCATAATAAAACGGAGGCCATAATGGATGATCTACAAAAATTAAAAAAAGAACTGGCCAAACAGGATCCTGAGTCCTGGAAAGGCTACGAAGAAAGATTCGAAACCTTCAAGCTGGGTGCCCTTCTCAAGCGGGCCAGAATTGAAGCAGGTCTAACCCAAAAACAAATTGCCGATCAATTACACACCACAAAATCTGTGATTTCCAGGATGGAAAACCATGCGAAAGATATTCGCCTATCCACCCTTGAAAAATTTGCAAAAGCAGTTGGACGTGATATTCAGGTTGCGTTGATCTAAGGGCTCGCGTTCTTATCGTCCATGTTATGAATAATAAGGCTAAAGCTTTCTACCGTAAATACGGTTTTATGAAAAAAAGTTTTGCTTCCAAGACATTAATACTGCCGTTGTTGTAGCCTCTTTTCATAATCCACGTTACACCTGCCGAACCTTACATATTCATTTTGGTGGGTTTTGCTTTTTTGGAAAAGCCCACCTTGCTTTTCATTCCTATACTAATCGGCTAAATTACGACAAACATTTTAAAACGGACACAATGAAGTTGACGCAATACAAAATAGAAAAATTAGTACACGGCGGTTTCGGCTTAAGCCATGATACAGAAGGACGAGTCACGCTCATCGAAGGAGTTATCACCGATGAAAGTGTAACTGCAAAGATCTGGCAAAAAAACAAACAGCTGCAAAAAGCCCGTCCTTTACGAATAGAGAGAGCTTCAACGCACAGGGTGCAACCAGCCTGCGAACACTATAAACGATGCGGTGGATGCAACTTTCAGCATATGGATTACCCCTATCAGCTTCAGGCCAAGGAGGATATCATCCACGACTTGCTCTGCCGAAGTGGACACCCATTGCTCGTAGAAGCAGCAAAAAGCAAGCTGGCAAAGACTCTCGGTTCTGAACAGAAAACCCATTATCGCCAGCGCATCCGCTTACAAATTGACGAAAGACAGACCCTTGGTTTTTATAAACGCCGGAGCAACGATTGCGTTCCCATTGAGTATTGCCTGCTGGCAAGGCAAGAAATTAATTCCTGTCTGCGTGCTCTCCTGGACCATTCATCCTTCAGACAATTACGTAAGAGAACAGAAGCACTGGAACTACTCTTCAATCCAGAAACAAAAAAGGTTATTCTCCTGCTGCATTTCACCCAAAAAACACGCCCTGCCGATACACAACAAGCAACAATGTTAGCAAATGACATAGATCTTCTTGAGACAGTCATCGTTACCGGAACCGATTTTGCCCCCAGTGGATCTTCCGAACTGTCCTTCTCCCTTCCGCCCATTCCACCCCATACCGATAAAACGCTCACACTTACCTGGGAAACAGGCGGCTTTTGTCAGGTAAACCTCACACAGAATCAAAAGCTTATTCAAACAGTCCTTAATTTTGCAAATGTCACAGGAGAAGACAACGTCCTCGATCTTTTTTGCGGCATGGGAAATTTCTCAGTGGCCATTGCAGAAAAAGCAAGAACTGTCGTGGGAATTGAAGGACAGGGATCGGCCATCCGCAGTGCCAAACGAAACAGTGAAATTGCAGGTCAGAGTAACACCACCTTTATCAAAAAGCCTGTGCATAAGGCATGTGCATCGCTGGCTGAGAAAGGACAAGTATTTGATGTTGTACTTGTTGATCCGCCACGACAGGGAGCACCGGATCTTGCTAGAACACTTGCCCAACTCACCACAAAACGCCTTATTTACATATCCTGTGACCCAGCAACGCTCATCCGTGATCTAGCTTCTTTGTTTGAGTATGGATTTGAGCTGATTACACTCCAGCCAATTGATATGTTCCCGCAAACTCATCATATTGAATGTGTCGTGCTTCTTGAAAGGAACCCCGAAAACCATTGACAGAACCATGCTTTCTCATTAAGGAACATACACGAAATAACTTGAATTTTACACCTACTATTAATTAGCACCATTCATAAACCTGTTGCATTAGCAGGTTCATTCATTCTTCTTCACAACAAATCCAATGAGTAAAGAAAATACACAAGTACTGAAACAACGCCGTGAAAAAGCCGACTCCCTGGCTGACCTTGGCGTGAATCTCTATAGCAACGCTTTTACACCTGCAAATCGCATCAAAGAGTTACCGCCAAAAGGCGAGCATCTTGAAGCCGAAACGCAGGATGAAACCAATTACACCTACTCCATTGCCGGACGCATCATGACCATGCGCAAGTTTGGCAAGGCTGCGTTTTTCAATATTATGGATAGCTCAGGGCGTATTCAGGTGTACGTCAAAAAAGCTGATACAGGCGATGATGTCTTTGCCACTTTCAAAAAATGGGATATTGGCGATATCGTTGGTATTGAAGGAAAGCTGTTCAAAACTAAAGTCGGTGAGCTTTCTGTAAGAGCCGACAAGCTTATTATGATTTCCAAATCTCTGCGTCCACTCCCGGAAAAATTCCATGGCCTCACCGATGTGGAGACAAGATACAGGCAGCGTTATGTAGATCTGATTGTCACCCCCGAAAGTCGTGAAACCTTTAAAAAACGTGTGGATATTGTTCGCTTGATGCGGGAATTCCTCTCCAACCGTGGCTTTATGGAAGTGGAAACCCCCATGATGCATCCCGTGCCCGGCGGTGCCACTGCAAAGCCCTTTCGCACCCACCATAATGCACTGGATATGGATCTCTATCTGCGTATTGCCCCTGAGCTCTACCTGAAACGTTTGCTGGTCGGCGGTTTTGAGCGTGTTTTTGAAATTAACCGAAATTTCAGAAACGAAGGACTCTCTACCCGGCATAATCCGGAATTCACCATGCTGGAATTCTATCAGGCCTACGCCACTTATACAGAACTGATGGATCTCACCGAGCAGATGATTTCCTGGATCTGTGATGAAGTCAACGGTACCATGGCAATCGAATATCAGGGTACACAGGTTAATCTGGCTCCTCCCTGGAAACGCATGACCATGGATGAAGCATTGATTAAAGTAGCAGGAATCGATGCTGCAATACTTGCTGATGATGAAAAAGTCATCGCTCTGGCTAAAGAGAAGGGCATACAACTTGAAGATCAGGCAGGTCCTGGCAAAGCGAAGACAGAGCTCTTTGAGTTGCTGGTTGAAGAGAAACTGATCGATCCGACCTTTGTCACCGCTTATCCAACGGAAGTATCTCCTCTTGCCAGAAGAAATGAAGAGAATCCTGAGGTGACAGACCGCTTTGAATTGTTTGTCACCGGGCGGGAACTGGCCAATGCCTTCAGTGAGTTAAACGATCCTGTGGACCAGCGTCAGCGTTTTGAAAAGCAGATTGCCGAAAAAGGAAATGACGAAGAGATCCATCATGAAATGGACGAAGATTTTGTTAGAGCTCTTGAGTATGGTATGCCATCGGCAGCAGGCGAAGGGATAGGTATTGACCGCTTGGTTATGCTGCTTACAGATGCCCCATCCATTCGGGACGTTATTCTCTTTCCCCACTTGAAACCTGAGGTACAAAAGCAGAGCAAGAAAAAGAAAAAAGGCAAGGATTAACATGTTTGAGTGGTTTATCAGTTTTCGCTATCTCCGAGCGAGACATAAACAGAAATTCATCTCACTCATCTCTCTTATTTCTGTGGCTGGTATCACCATGGGCGTTATGGCGCTTATCGTGGTGCTGGCCGTCTATTCCGGCTTCACCAATGGGCTCCGGGATCAGATTCTTGGTATCAACGCCCATATTATCGTCCAACGTCTGGGCGGTATTATCCCCGAATATACGCTTTACAGAGACAGGATAATGACCGTGGATAGTGTAACCGGAGCTACTCCCTATCTCTATACCCAGACACTGCTCAGCGGACCACGAGGAGGAACTGGTGTAATTCTCCGGGGCGTTGACCCCGCCACGGCAAAGGGTGTTATCGCACTTCCCGAACAGATGACTGAAGGAACCATTGACGATCTGATTAGCTTAGAGGATGCAAAACTTCCCAACATTATTCTGGGAACAATTATGGCCAGTGATCTCCACGTCTTGGTGGGTGATAAGGTTCGCCTTATCTCACCTTCCGGCCCTCTCACGCCTATGGGCATTATCCCTAAGATTAAAACCTGTATTATTTCCGGTATCTTTGAATCGGGCATGTATGAGTATGACTCAACCATTGCCTATATGCACATACCTGATGTACAAAATTTCCTTGAAATCGGCGACGTGGCCCACGGTATTGAAGTAACAGTGCTGGAGAAGAAACTCAATCAGGCCGATCTTGTGGGCAAACAGATTGTTGATAGTCTTGGCAGCACTTTTGTCGCAAAGGACTGGATGGCCATGAATGCCAACCTTTTCGCTGCCTTTAAACTGGAAAAAATCGGCATGTTTATCTGTGTCGCCCTTATCATTCTGGTGGCTGCGTTGAATATTATTTCAGCCCTCATTATGGTGGTTATGGAAAAGGAGCAGCATATCGCTATCCTGAAATCCATGGGTGCCACCTCCAGCTCCATTATGAAAATATTTTTCTATCAGGGATTGGTGATCGGACTGGGTGGCACTTTTTTAGGTGTCCTGGGAGGCCTTGGCTTATGTGAGATACTGTCGAGATACAAATTCATTGAACTTCCCTCCAATGTGTATCCCATGAACACCCTGCCAATTAAGGTGCTTCCCATGGATGTGACTATTATTGCGATATCCGCCATCGTCATTACCCTTTCCGCCACACTCTATCCATCATGGAAGGCTGCCCAGGTGAAACCTGCCGAGGTTCTTTCATGAGTACTGCTGAATCCACCTTATTCAGAGCGGAAAAACTCTGTAAAAGTTTTCATTCGGGCACGGCAAAAATCCAGATTTTAGACAATGCGGAGCTTATCATCAACCGGGGGGAAATGGTGGCCATTGTTGGAGCTTCCGGTGCTGGTAAAACCACCCTGCTTCAGATTCTTGGCACCCTGGATACTCCAGACAGCGGAAAGCTGTTTTTTGAGGGAAATGATTTAACCCGTCTTTCTGAAAAGAAACTCTCCACATTCAGAAACAGATCCGTTGGTTTTATTTTTCAGTTCCATCACCTGCTCCCTGAATTCTCAGCCATTGAGAACGTGATGATGCCTGGCCTCATTGCAGGCAAGACACGTGATGAACTGTATGACCCGGCTAAGAGTCTACTCAAACAGGTTGAGCTTGAGCAGAGAATAGAACACCGTGTAAACGAACTCTCAGGTGGAGAACAGCAGCGCACCGCGCTCGCCCGGGCATTGCTTATGCAGCCCGCCCTTCTTCTTGCCGATGAGCCCACCGGAAATCTGGATGCCCGGTCCGGTGATATTGTTTTTGATCTTATTCAATCGCTTTGCAAAGATCTCTCCCTGGCAGCCATCATGGTCACCCATAATCAATCTCTTGCCAGGAAAATGGATATCACATATACCCTCAGCAACGGAACACTCAAGGCTCACTCTATATAAGGACTCGGTAATAAATAACGTGGACTTCCCAATTCGCAACTGCACCGCATCTTCAGCCGATTTTTCATATTCACAATCCTCACGTAGCCAGCTACGCTGCGGTTGCAAATATGAAAAATCGACCGAACCTACAGCACATTTACGACTGGAAGATTCCAAGTTATTTATTGCCGAGTCCTAAACAACATGAACTCCTACCAGCAGATTTGCGAAACATTTCCGGTGAACAAATTTCGTCCGCCCTGTCTGAATCCAAAACAGATCCTGAAACGCCCCCAACTGATAAACAACCCCCGTATTTACCCCGATGCCATTCTGCCCAAAATTCTCTTTCTTGAAGCACAGGCAGGACAGGGTAAAACCACCCTTGCGTTTCAGTGGCTTGAGCGAGTCAGCATGCCACACATCTGGTACCAGGCAGGAGAGGAGGATCAGGATCCAATCTTCTTTTTTTCAGGATTACTAGTAGCAATTGCCCGCATTAATCCATTGCTGCAAGCCTCCCCACTGATGGACATGCTCATCAACGGGGAAGTAGGAGTACTTGAACTCCAGGGATGCATCACGGCTCTTTTCCTGGAACTGGCAGAGCACAGCCTCACAAAGGATTTTGTCCTTGTTCTTGATGATCTGCACCTTACCCATAATTCTCCACAAAGCCTGCTATTCCTGAACAAACTGCTGCGGACAAGCCCGTTCTTCATGCATTTTATTCTCATCTCTAGAAGGCCACTGGAAATAGATGCATTAGCATCAGATTCGCACCTTGAAATTATCCATTTAGCAAACGGGGACCTTGCCCTCAGCAGTATGGAAACCATGGTTCTTTTACAGGATATTCTCGACATTCCAGTCACCTGGCAAAACGTACTGCAGCTCCACCAACGTACCAATGGCTGGATTATGGGTGTCCTCCTTGCCAGTCAAATGTTTCCGTCCGAAAAGGAAGGGATGCAATCAATCCCTTTAGAGAACAGCAAAGAATACTTTCAAAGAGAAATCCTCAGCAACATTCCTGAAGAACAACAAAAAGCACTCCTGAAAATTTCATTTCTTGATGAAATCGACCCAATTTTTGCCAGAAAGATTACTGGAGAATATGATATAGAAGAAATCCTGGAAAACCTTGTTTACAGCAACTTCTTTGTTCACGTACGGGGAAAAGAAAAAAAACGATTCTCTCTGCACCACCTCTTTCAGGAATTTTTACAAAATATTGCCCACCAGGAACTTTCACCAAGAACCATCGAAACCATTTTAGAAGAGGCAGGAGAGTTCTGTCTTACAAATGGTCGTATTGAGAAATCTCTTAGTTATTTCCTGCAGGCAGGAAATGGAGAGGCAAGCGAAAATATCCTTCGCCAAAGAGGAATGGAACTGCTCGCAGGCAATCGCCAGAGGACTCTCCTTTCCATGCTGCACAGCCTCCCTGAGCATTTTATAAAGGATCACCTCTGGATAGGTTTGTATATCAATCTGGCCACTCTGGATACTGATCCCGCAGCTACTCTGCCAAATCTGTACACCATTATGGAAGAGTTTTCCCAAAAGGGTGATGAGGCAGGCGAACTCACAGCTGGTTCCCAAATTCTCTTTGGTCATATTGTCTACAGTGCTCTCTATGAGAGAGGCACACTTCTCCTGCCAAGAATGAAAGACTTGTTCGAAAAAATCCAAGAGTCACTCGCACCTCATTCAAGCATCATGATAGCGAAAAATCTGGCTCTGGCTTCAACATTGATGGCTGGTGATGTTGTAGCGGCCGGAAAATTGTCAGATCTTGCCCTTACCCTGGCAAGAGAGCACAACATCAAAAATCATATGGCGGCAACGCTGCTCTCCAAAGGATACGAATATCTACTGCCGGGAAACAAAGAAGAGACACTAAATACTGCGGAACAGGCCTATGCATATATCAGTCACACCAATGTCAGCCTCATTCACCGTTGCACATTGCTTACCCTGCTGCACAATGTCTGCTTTGAGCGAGGAGATGAAACAAATACAGCCCGCCATAAATATTTAATATTTCAAACCTTTGGATTTAAGGCTCTAAAACAGACGATAATCGGGTCTTCCCTGCAAATCTGGGATATCAGCATGGCCATAACAGCGGGTAAATACAAGCAAGCAGCACAGCTTCTCACTCAGTTAAGTGATCCTGGATCATGTTCTTCTACTCCACACGTACTCTCTCAATTTTTACAGTGGCAGGCCTATCTTGCTGCCCATAATGGTGACCGTGAGAAAACAGTGGAAGCAGGAAATGAATCGCTGCGGTTACGTAAAATTGCAGGAGGACCATTTTTTATTATCCGAAATCTTATGATACTTGGAGGCAGTCATACGTTACTAAAAAACTACGACACAGCCGACAAACTCCTTTCCCAGGCAATGCAGCTCGCCCAAATGCACGACTACCCTAGTCACCAGGTTGCTCTCAACATACATCGAGGATTTCTTTTTATTCAAACCGGCCAGGAAGATGCAGCAAAGGAATCGATTCTTTCCGGTCTGGCCATGATGCGTGAAAACGGCTACACCTGTTTTATGTCCTGGTCACCAAGCATTGTCCTGCCTGTTTTACAATTTGCAGTGGATACGAATATAGAAACGAAATACGCCCTGTTTCTAGCAGAAGAACAGATGCAACTCAGCCTGCAAAAACAGGATGCCCCTATCCCCCTGCTTACCATTGCTCTTTTTGGTGGCATCCAACTTTCAATCGCAGAAGAGACTATTATCAGGAGCGATGACCTCACCCCCGCATGGCGACAAATCCTTGCCGTACTCATACTCTCTGAAAATCAACAGGTGACAAGTCGTGCCCTTCAGGTAAGCCTCTGGCCGGAGAAATCACCAGAAAAAGCCAGACGTGCACTGGACACACAGCTTTCCCGGCTCAGAAAATTTCTTTCACAGAGTTGTTCTGTGAATAATTATTTAACGAGTAGCAAAGGAATCATCAAGCTACGCCACTGCAGGGTTGATGTTCATGACTTTATCAGTTTCGTAGAACAGGGTTTGGCTCACATCGACCAGTTAGAATGGTGGCAGGCGGAAAATTGTTTTCATAATGGCATTAAACTTTGGGATAGCGGTGGAGCCTTTAACAGTGAACTTCTGGGCGGTGAACAATCCTGGGCCCAGAAGATACGACTAAACAATCTCTATACTAAAATGATACTCCTCTGGAGCAAGCATTTACACGAGACCCACAAAAAAACAGAAGCCCGTGAACTTTTGGAAAAGGGAATTACCTATTACCCGGATCATGTCGATCTGGTCACTGCACTTTTTAGTCTCCATCTACAGAACAATAATAGTCCCCAGGCACAAAATGTGTTGGATCAATTCACACATTTTTTGCATCTTAAGAAGTATTCCGATCAAGAAGTTCAAAAAATACGTACAAACATTTTAGCATACGCTGAACAAGCCCATCAAAGCAGTACACCGTGGTACACGTATGGCATATTGTAAGATAAATGTACGTCCATTTCCATCGTAAAAACAAAAGGGTAGGCGCCACACTGTTCCAGTTGCCACATTTTTAGCTATGTAATATCAGCGCACTAGCCCCAAAACCAAAGAACACACCACTCTCAAAACTGCAACAACTAGGTATATATACGGATTGTCTAAAAAAAACATGGTGGTATTATTTCTCAAAATCGAAACCACGTTAGTTTCTTTTAATATAAATTTTAATTTTGAGGAGAATGAAAATGAAAAAAAGAACATTACTGATAATGGCTGGACTCGCTGTATTTACCTTTGCAGGAACTCAGGCTTCTGCCTTTAACGTTGAAGAGGACATGGCTGAAGGCTTGAGTCTTTCTGTTAACCAGGACAATACCGAATATAAGTATGACAGCTTACATACCGATGTAAAAGAGTCTATGACTGAGTTTGACTTTTTTCCAGCGCAGAAAGAAGCCAATAGAGATTTTGCAGGTGATTCATCTTGCCCATCGATGCATGAACTGATGAACGAGGGAATTTGTCTTGATTCTCTGAAGCAGGCTGTTGCAATAAAGTAAAACGAAGGCAAAAGGGGCAAAAGCGGATAGAGCTTCTGCCCCTTTTTTTTTCTACTTCCCTGCCTTACCCTGATAGTCCGCAACAATCTTCAGAATATCTTCACCGTAGTTTTCTATCGTTTTTTTCCCTACACCGGAAATTTTCTTTAACTCCAGGGTATTCCCAGGCAGCTGCATCACAATCTGAATAAGAACCCGTTGATGCATAATTGCAAAAGCACCAACACTCTTTTCTGCTGCCTTTTCAGTACGCCAGGCTCTAATACTCTCAAATAACTCAGGATGGTCAATATCCTCTTTGGTATAGACGGGGGCCTTCTGTTTTTTTAGCTTTGCCGGCTGGAAATCAATTTCAGCAACAGTAATGGCTCGCAAATAGGCTGACACCGAAAATCCATCCGCACAGGATTTTATGCCTGCTGTCTTTACAGCAATTTCCTTTCTGGTATTATTCAAGACATTATTCAGCTTTTTTCGCAGTTCTTTATTATCTGTCTCAAATTGCAGGCTCAATACCGATGAAGCGAATATTTCCTCAAATTTCGTCTGAAACCAGCCAGAGGCCTTGCGACTTCGTTCCTGAACATGTTCGTCTTCTTCAAGCAGTTCTGAAGAATCCACAAAAATTGATCTCAGCTGATTTCTAAAATTCTCACTAACTTCAAATATCGATTGCTTGGCTGAAGTTTCCACTTCGTCACGATTTTCACAGTTTACGAGTTGCAAAACAGCCTCATTGCGTTGCAACAGATAAAGTAAAAACCCCAATCGTTTACCTAAAAGAGTGAAATCAAAACAATCAAGCAGCAGCTTTTGCTGATACTCAAGTTTAGCTCTTCGCAATACACTTTGAGAAGGTGGATTCTGAAGAGATAGCTTGTCGAAATCAAGTACAGCAGCATCGGTATCCACCCCGGCCGATGTGATGGGAGAGATCAGCACCATCCCCTCAAGGGTTTTACAACGACTGAGAGCCACATAAACCTGACCATGAGTGAAAGCTGCCCCTGCGTCAATGATCGCCTTTTCAAAGGTCAGTCCCTGACTTTTATGAATGGTGATGGCCCAGGCAAGTTTTAGAGGAAACTGCTCAAACTTCCCGACAATATCCTCTTCAATCTCTTTAACTTCATCGTTAATAATATATTTAATATTTTCCCAGGTAACGGGATCGACTTCGATTTCTTCTTTATCCTCAGGACATTGGACAAAAATGGTTTTACCAATAATACGGGTAATCCTGCCTATTTTACCATTAAAATATAACTTGTCAGGCGAAACATCGTTACGTACAAACATAACCTGCGCCCCCTCTTTCAGAGTGAGTCTGGCCGGGGTTGGAAAGATATGTTCAGGAAAATCACCTTCAATATTTGCGTGAAACGAACAGGCCTTTACATCCAGTTCGTCGAGCCTGTCGTGGTTTATCCGTAACGCACTATTATTATGAGTGGTAAGTGTTATATAGCCTTCACTTTCTTCCGGTAAAAAATCTGGCTGATGACATTCATTTAACAGCTCCAGTCCATCCGTATCAAGCCTGTTGTTCCTGACTTTATTCAAAAGACGGATAAATACCTCGTCGGACTGACGATAGATATGCTGCAATTCTATGGTGAGGAGTTCTGTCTGAGAAAGTGCCTTGCTAGAAAAAAAATAGACGGAGTCATAATGTGCCTGCAGATGTTTCCATTCACTGGGCTTAGCCACAGGAGAGAGTTGGTGTAAATCACCGATCATCAGAAGCTGGACACCGCCAAAGGGTAATTCATTTCGACGATAGCGACGCAAAACCGAATCAACAGCGTCGAGAAGATCGGCACGCACCATACTGATCTCATCGATCACAAGCAGATCAAGGCTGGCAATAATCTGCTTTTTTTCCTTGGAAAAGCGAAAATGCCTCTGACTATTACGCTCGTATGCTTCACTACCCGGCAAAAAAGGACCAAAGGGAAGCTGAAAAAAGGAGTGCAGGGTCACGCCGCCCGCATTCATGGCGGCAACTCCGGTGGGAGCGGTAATGATCATGCGTTTATCCGTCTGTCCCTGCAGATTATGAAGAAAAGTTGTTTTTCCAGTGCCAGCCTTTCCTGTCAGGAAGATATGACTGCCGGTATACTGCACAAAATCATGGGCCAGTTGCAGTTCGGGATTGGGGTTGGACATTAGCTTTCCTTACAATTCATAATGGGTACAATTTAAATTTGCTTTCGACTCCATATTTACCATATAGTTAACAAAAGCGAGATTAAATTTTCATGTTTTCAAGCTGCCTTAAAAAATTAGCATTTCCAAGGTAGCCTTTAGCCATTGGTTCACCCTATGAAAGTCAACAGTTTAACAAAATCCTTACTGCTTACGACACTCCTTTATGGCCCGTTCCTGCTCTCTGCACAAGCAGCGGCCTCTCCAGTTACGCAGCAAAGCGATGAGTTAATGGATCTCGACATCGAATCCCTTATGGATATCGAAGTCTATTCAGTCTCTAAAAAAGCACAAAAACTCAGCGATACCAGCTCAGCCGTCTTTGTTATTAATCAGGAAATGATCCGCAAATCCGGCCTGACAGAAATTCCGGAACTTCTACGCCTTGCTCCAGGAGTACAGGTGTCCCGCATTAATGGTAATTCCTGGTCCGTAAGTATCCGCGGCGGCAGCGGACGATATGGAGACAAACTTCTGGTGATGATAGATGGCAGATCCATCTACACGCCGCTTTACGCAGGGGTCTATTGGGAAAATCAGGACATGCTTCTTGATGACATCGATAGAATTGAAGTTATCCGTGGTCCCGGCGCTGCCATCTGGGGGGCAAATGCTGTGAATGGTGTTGTTAATATCATCACCAAAAACACTGAACAGACGCAGGGATCGCACATAGATATCTCCACGGGATCAATGAATACAATTCTTGCAGGCGCACGATATGGTGGCGCAATAAACGACAATGCTCATTATCGCATAAGTCTTAAATACCGGGATCAATCTCACCTGGATCAACCCGACGACACTGACAATTATGATGGAATGCAAATCGGCCATGGAAATTTCCGTACAGACTGGCATCTCAACGCTCAGGACAGTTTCAGCCTTCAGGGGACGTTCTTTAATGGTACAATAGATGAAGACGTAATCGAGTCACATCCCGTTCCGCCCTACACCGCAACTTCTCAGAGTGAAAGCGACAATCACGGATGGGATCTCGTGGGTTCCTGGAATCGACAGCTCAGTAGTAATAATCAGATCGAACTTAAACTCTACTTCGACAACGCATATACAGACGGGTTTTATTACACGTCTGACATCGATACCTGGGACATTGAACTGCAGCAACAGTTAGCAATCACCAGTCGTCAAAACCTGATATATGGATTTCGCAGCAGGTACACATACTCAGACTCCACCGGGAATACAAATCTGTCCTTCCGCAGGGACAAACGTACTGATTATCTATACAGTTTTTTTATTCAGGACGAAATTGAGTTACTCAGCAACGAACTGTTCTTCACTCTTGGCAGTAAATTCGAGTATCAAAATGTTACTGATTTTGAGGTAATGCCCACTGCACGCTTGCTCTGGAAGGTAACGGAACAAAGCAGTCTCTGGGCAGCTATTTCAAGGGCCGTTCGCAGCCCTTCCACCTTCGAGCAGGATGTTCTGGTAGAGGCAGGTTACCGCCCAATGGGTGGTGAGTCTTCACAAATTATGGGACTCTGGATAGAAGGGAACCCGAAGATAGAATCCGAAAAGAATATCTCCTATGAGGCTGGTTACCGTACAACCTTAACGT
>JAOZLI010000014.1:15592-20965 GCA_029934915.1 Desulfocapsa sp.
ATAGAATCCGAAAAGAATATCTCCTATGAGGCTGGTTACCGTACAACCTTAACGTCCACTGCAAGTCTTGATCTTGCTCTTTTTTATATGACCTATGATGATGTGCGTGGACTCATGCCCGTCCCTCCAGTTCCGGCCCTTAGCCCTGTGCCGCATCTGCGTGCTGGTCTTCAAATGACGAACATGATCTCCGGTTACAGTTATGGCTTTGAGCTCAATGCCAACTGGAACCCACTGGAAAGCTTAAACTTCAGTGCAAGTTACTCTAACCTGCAAATACAAGTGGATGACATTCCAGGATTTTCAAGTTCTCAACTTGCAGAGTTTGATGGAAAAACGCCAACTTCTCTTTTTACTCTCAGCACTAACTGGGCACTCTTGGATACTCTGGATCTTGGTATGTATTTGTATGGTTCTTCACAGCTATCCTATATAAATGACCCCGTCCCTTCATATCTTCGCTGTGATCTGCGAGCGGCTTGGAGACCGACAGCAAATATTGAGCTCAGTCTGGTTGGCCAAAATCTTTTTGACTCTAAACATACTGAATATCCTTCAGCGAGCAACCTGGTAAACAGTACTATTCCAATGAGTGTTTATGCCGGACTCACTCTGAATTTTTAAGCGACCTGTTATGACACGTAATCGTTTCATTAAAATAGCTGGTTTATCACTCACTCTCCTACTATTCTTCTTTGTAGCCGAAATCACCTTTGGTGCCAGAGTTGAAGAAGAGGCCAGGGTAAAGACAGCCTATATCTACAATTTTTGTAAATATGTCACCTGGCCCGACTCTGCAGACGAAGACCCTATTGATATTTGTATATTAGGACAGGATCCTCTTGTGGAACAGTTAGCAATGCTTGAACAAAAGCAAGTTAAATCCAGAAACATTGTTGTTAAATCTTTCTCATCATGTTCTGCTGCACAATGTTGTGAAGTTCTGTTTATCAGTGTTACGGAAAAAGAAGACTTAGCAGCGATTACTCAGTCCCTTAAAGGACTTCCTATACTGACCATCTCCGACATTAAAGGTTTTGCCCAAAAAGGCGGCATGATTGAACTCGTAAAACAGGAAAATAAAATTCGATTTATCATCAACAAACAGCGTCTGGATGATGCAAAGCTGACTATGAGCTCACGCCTGCTCAAACTTGCAACCATAGTAGATGGAGAGCAAAGTCAATGAAAACCAAGTTTGCTGATTTTTCCATACGATGGAAACTCACCCTCAGTATGTTGCTGTTAGCACTCGTACTACTGGTGACATCCTCAACCCTCTTTTTCATCAAAAATGTACAAAGCACCACCGACAACCTGCAACAAACCCTCAGCACCTTAGGAACTCTTCTCGCTGTTGAGAGTGTGTCCGCCATCGAGTTTGATGACCCACTAGCCGCCGAGGAAAACCTGAAAAACCTCGAAAACTTTCCCTCCATCGTCACGGCCAGAATCTTCCTCGAAGATGGGACTCTGTTTGCCGTTTATACTTCTCCAACGCTAAGGGGTAAACTTCCGCCTGAATTTACAACACATAAAGGTAATAGTGTTCCGCTGAATATCTTTAAGAAATATGGCCTTATCCATTTTAATATTCCCATCAAATCCGGCGATGACGTTATTGGTTTTATCCACCTTGTGGACGACAAACGTGACATAAACAGAACCGTTCGCAATCATATTCAACTTACAATGCTTATCACCAGTGGGTTGTTTTTACTTGCATTTATCGGTGCCATGGTTCTCGCCCGCATGCTCACAAATCCTGTACTGAAACTTTCCAGTGATGTAGCCTATGTTGCCGGTCATCACGACTACAGCCGCCGAACAGAACAGGAAAGCAAAGATGAGGTGGGAGAACTGGTTGGTGGCTTCAACCACCTGCTGGAACAACTCGAGCAACGGGAAAACGAGCTCTCTGAGTACAGACACTCCCTTGAGGAAAAAGTACAGAAACGAACGGCACTATTGAAAGAGCAAAAAGAACGGGCCGAACTTGCGAACCAGGCGAAATCACAATTTCTAGCCTCCATGAGTCACGAAATCCGCACACCGATGAACGGCATCCTGGGTATGGCTGAACTCCTTGCAAAAACCAAAATGGATTCCAGGCAGAAGGAATTCCTGGCAACCATTCGTAACTCTGGTGAAAGCCTTTTTGTCCTGATCAGTGATATCCTCGATCTGTCTAAAATCGAATCCGGTAAAATTGATCTCGAAAGTGTGTCCTTCGAGCCCGGGAGTTTAATTGAGCAAACCCTCGGTATGTTTGCGACCATGGCCAGGGAAAAGCAGGTCGAATTGATTGCTGTTATTGATCCTGGCTTACCCCGTGAGGTAGTTGGTGACATGCAGCGTATCCGTCAGGTACTGACTAATATTGTGGGCAATGCAGTCAAATTTACGAATCAGGGGCAAATTGCTGTTCGCTGTACGTCTCACACTCAGGATCACATTTGCAAACTAACGATTTCTGTTCAGGACAGTGGCATTGGAATCAACGAAAAAGCCTTAAAAAGCATTTTTGATTCCTTTTCTCAGGCGGATGGATCCACCACCAGAAAGTATGGCGGTACAGGATTAGGACTTTCCATTTCCCGCCAGTTAGTTGAACTTATGGGAGGAACACTGACAGTTGAGAGCAGCCCCGGCATGGGGTCCACCTTTACCATGCAAATGACTGTACAGCAGATTCAGGGACAGAGCCTGTTCTCTGAAAAAGACTTTCGCGATATCCGTATAGCCATAGTTGATGACAACGGTGAAAACAGGCTGGCCATGAAAGATCAGTTAAGTAGCTGGGGTGCTGCAGTTACATGTTTTCTGGATGGGGAGGAAGCACTGCAATATTTTAGTAAACCTGGTAATTGCAATACTTTTGATGCAATTTTAATCGATCGCAGGATGCCTGGATTAAGTGGGATGGACCTGGCAAAAGCACTTCGGAACCAAGCAATAAAGATACCCGCCTTACTGCTTTTAACCTGCGTCCAGGAATGTGATGACCATGAATACAAGCGCCTGTTTGACGAGCTTATTTTTAAACCCATTCGTCGCCAGCAACTCCACGACACGATACTTTATATTCTTGGGCGTAAAAAACAAAATGGAGATTCTGCCAGGAAACAGGATAATGCGACCATCCGCAAACTTCTGGCAAAAAGTAATTTACAGCTGCTTGTTGCCGAAGACAGCGAAGTGAACCGTGATGTTCTATCGGGCATGATGGAAGACTTCGGCCTTACCGCAGATTTTGCAGAAAACGGAATTGAAGTCGTGGAAATGTACAAAAATAAAGAGTATGACTTTATCTTTATGGACTGTCAAATGCCTTTCCTCGACGGTTATGATGCCACCCGGCAAATCCGCAATCTGGAATCTGGAGCGAGCAAACGCATAGCAATTGTGGCACTTACGGCAAATGCCCTGACCGGAGATCGTCAAAATGCCCTTGATGCAGGTATGGACGACTATCTGGCCAAGCCATTTCGACAGGAACAACTGATAGACATGATTTACACCTGGACACTGGCAGAAAACGAAGAAGTACAAACAGCCTCCCCACCAAATGATCAATTGGAGTTACCCAGAGATATGCCTGACGCCCCTTTGGATTTACCAGTACTACGCGGTTATACAAAAATCAAAAATGGTGAAGGAAAGGACCTGCTTGACATTATCATTGACGGATTTCTAAAGAATGGTGACATATACTTTAGCGAACTGGACAAAGCCATCGACGAAAATGATTGTCCGGGAGTTGTCGCAGTGGCACACAAATTCAAATCCGCTTCCGGTCAGGCTGGGGGGACCCAGTTAATGCAGATGCTTATCGAATTGGAAAAAATGGCCAAAGAGTCATCGTCCACGGCCGGGTTGCTTACAACTGTTTCCGACATACGAAAGGAGTTTATCCTGGTGACGGAAGCACTGCCCAACGTACGTGAGCAACTGTAGGCGTAACTATTCTGCATTGTTCTTTGCATACGAAACAAGCCCCGTAGGTTGCGGTTGAGTGTAGCGAAACCCAACATCTGCAACATTGTTGGGTACCGCTACACTCAACCGCAACCTACACACGGAGCTGAACCACGGTTATTTCCCTTGCAAATATCGGTGCAAAACCTTAGCCAGGACGGGTGCTACAGAATAGACATCCAACAGTTCATCACTTTTTGTTCCAGGATAGGTATCCGCTCCTATAACTTTCAGTATCGAGCTGTCAAGAAAACGTTGCCTGGCTTCTCCTGCCATTACCAGATGCGTGGCCAATACTGCTGTATCCCTAGCTCCTGCATCCAGACAGCGTTGAGCAGTCTGGATGATTGAGCCTCCGGTACGAATCATATCGTCACAGATAACTGCGGTTTTTCCTTGTACCACGCTGGAGATCTGCCCAACGATGGTTTTATCGGTATCAAAGCGGTCTTTGTCTGCAGCAGTGTGCGGGCAATTCAGCAAGCTGGCAAGCTTTGCTACCTGTTTGGAGAATCCGTAATCGGGAGAGACAAGTACAAAATCACCTAGATTCATTTTCCGAATATGATCCACAACCAACTCACCTGTCCAGATATGTTTTGTGGAAATCTCGCCACCATGAGCATGAAGAACTGCCTCGGAATGCAGATCCACAAATGCGACAAAATCAGGTCTGGCCCGGTAAATCTGTCTGGTTCTGGTCACCCCTTTGGGAATTTCAAAGGATCCTCTCTTGGCACGCTCCATGGTGGAGTAGCCAAGATATGGAATAAGCACATTGACTGATGCGGCATTGTAATACCGCCCCCCCTGAATCAGATCAAGAAGTTCCTGATGGGATTCCTGATTATGGGTGCTACCCACAATGACCAGCGTTTTCCCTCCGATATCTTCAGGAAATGCATGATAGACCTCACCGTCGGCAAACTGTTCACGGATCATTGGGGTAAAATCTACTCCCAACTCTGCCGCTATTTTTTTTCCAAGTTCAGTTGAGGCCTGATTAGCCACAAGTACATATTCGGAACCGTTCTTCATAGCACCCACTTTTGCAATTTTCTACAGAGCAGCTACAATGGCATCGCCCATTGCCACTGTTCCTACTGCTTTAATATCACCCGTTGCAATATCAGCAGTACAGATACCTTTATCCAAGGTGGCTTCCACTGCTTTATCAATGGCATCAGCGGCATCGTCAAGACCAAAGCTGTGGCGCAGCATCATGCCAGCTGATAAAATTTCTGCAATGGGATTAGCAATACCTTTTCCTGCGATATCAGGCGCAGAACCACCAGCGGGTTCATAGAGACCGAACTTCTCTTTATTCAGGCTTGCTGAGGCAAGAAGTCCCATGGAACCGGTCAACATGGCAGATTCATCGGAGATAATATCACC
>JAOZLI010000403.1 GCA_029934915.1 Desulfocapsa sp.
CGGACAACTTTTCTGGCCTGTTCCATGCCGTTGTGCATCTCAAACTTTACATGCTCAGCCCCGGTAAATTTTGCTTTGTCGGCAGTGGTGATCATTTTGGTATGGTAACAGGATCCTACCTGGACAAGACTTGGCATAATACACTGATAATCTACAACAATCATCTCGACAGCGCCGGTCACAATGGCAAGTTCAGTCATAAGATGATTTCCGGCCATGGGAATTCCCTGGCGCATCATTAACTCGTTGCCAGTACAACAGAGGCCTGCCAGATTGATCCCTTTTGCACCCTTTTCCTGAGCAAGACTGATTAGTTCTGGATCATTGACTGCTTCCAGAATTTTTTCAGAGACAATTGGATTATGACCATGAACAAGAATATTGACCTGATCCTCTTTCAAAACGCCCAGGTTCACCTTTGCCTTTCGAGGAGTCGGGGTACCAAACAGGATATCTGATATCTCGGTGGCAATCATAGATCCCGCCCAACCATCGGCTAAACAGGTACGAGCAGCATGGAGCATGGTATTGGCAGCATCATTATCACAGCCCATATGCGTACGGTGCATCATCTCTGCAATTTCTCTATCGACACCTCGAGGGGTAATACCCAGTTTTTTCCAGATCTCTTTTCGCTGCTCAGGAACCCGGTTCATAAAAGAGACTTCGCCTTTTACTGTCCCATAATTTTCAAAGAACTCAGCAGCCAGGTCTTTTGCGATATCCAGCAGATCACGATTTTCTATGGCAATGCCAAGCTCCCCTGCTATGCGTTTGAGTTTCTCAGGATCCTTGATGGTGTAATCTTTTGTTTCGCCATGAGCCACAGCATGCAAAGCCTCGATGCAATCACGGCCATGATCAGAGTGCCCGGCTGCACCACCGGTCACAAATCGTCCAAAATTTCGTGCAACAATAACATCAGCATCGGCTCCACACACACCTTTAGGTGCTTTTTTGCTGATTCGACAAGGCCCCATGGTACAGATACGACAACAGACACCACTCTCTCCGAATTTGCAGTGAGGTGACTGTTGCTTTAAGCGATCCCAGACGGTTTCGACTCCATCCTTTTCCGCTTTCTTCAGCATCTGTTTCGCATCATCCCAGATAGTCATCTCATCAACATTCAGTTTTTCCTTTACCATATACCTGTTCTCCCCTGTTATTTTTTACTTCCGACCACGTAAAATCCAGCAAAAATGACGCAGTTGCGTGTCAGGATGCTTTAGCACAGAAACACCAAAACTGCAAGACTGAAAGCTCGGTATATAGCTGAATTACTAATATTTTATAGCATAACACGACATTCCCAAAGCTAAATTCCTTACCCTCGTCTCTGGTCGCTAAAAATGCACCTGTAAACAAACCGAAAACAAGAATCCTATTCACACCCACAACGAGAAGTTTAAAACAGACAAACAAACATGCATTTTATATTATACAAACTACATTAACTGTTTTTTTTGTACTTCACACAACACAAGCCTACAGCCCCATACATAAAGAGAATACCATGCGTGACTTAAGTGAATTGTTCAGTATTCAAACAAGACTTCTCAAGCACATACCCAAGAAACCGGTTCGGTTTTTATATGACGAGATCAACTGGAAAAAATATCCTTTATATTTCAGCAGACCATATCCGGGTGGAGGCCCTTGGACTTTATGAAATCGGCTCATCATTTTTCAAAACAGACGGCGGAATATTGGCAATTGATGAAGTTCATAAATATCGGAACTGGGCACAGGAGATAAAAAACCTATACGATTCCTTTCCTGCACCCCGTCTATTTTTTTCTGGAAGTTCTGCACTGCAGCTACAACTCGGTAAATCCGATTTATCAAGACGGGCTGTTTATTATTCCATGCCGATCCTGTCCTTTCGGGAATAGCTATTGTTTCACGACGGATACAACCACCCATCCTACAAGTTGGAGGAGATCCTCCAGGATCACCAGGAAATAACCGCAAACATTCAACCTCCTGATGCCATACTTGGTAGTTTTAAGGAATACCTACAATTTGGAGCGTATCCTTTTTTCCTTGAAGGTAAAGAAGAATATCAGACAAAGCTGG
>JAOZLI010000404.1 GCA_029934915.1 Desulfocapsa sp.
AAGACCTTATTATCGCCTTGCAACTACGATGTCACAGCATGAATATTCATAAGGCCACGGTTGCTTATTTTAAACGAATCAAACTGGTATTTACCCAGGCTCTGCAGTTGGCAGATAAGGCAGAGACGGGCGCACCCGAACAAGGTGAGGCGTTGGAGCGGGAGATGCGGGGATTACTTGATGCCAACAATGGCTAACAACTTGTAAAGATGCTTTTATTTAATTTACAGGCGGCGACTTAGACTGGATACCATGTTGAGGCAAAAAACTAAAGCTACTGTCGAAAGAGAATTCGAAGTTATTGGCTATGACATTGTAGAAGATGAAATCGTATGGAATTCTGTTAAAACGGACATCCCACTATTGCTGACCCAGTTGAACTTACTGATGCACAATAGCTAAGGAATTGCCTGTTCGATATCGGCTAACAAATCCTGCGGATCTTCAAGGCCAATGTTCAGGCGGATAATGGTTTTACCACTATAGCGTGAGGCTGTATGACGATGCACTTTACCTGCGGTGAGTAAACTTTTATAGCCTCCCCAGCTATAGCCAAGACCGAAAAGATTGAGGGCATCTATAAACTCCCCGAGTTTTTCGGTGGAATATTCTTCCTTGAAGGTAAAGGCAAAAAGGCCTGAGGAACCGGTAAAGTCCCGCTGAAAAAGAGCATGTTGCGGATGGCTTGGGAGCGCTGGATGAATCACGGTTTCTATGGTTTTATGATCCTCAAGCTCTGTGGCAATTTGCAGGGCTGAGCGTTCGTGCTGTTTTAATCTTGTGGCAAGAGTATTCATGCCACGAAGTGCAAGATAGCAGTCACTGTCTGGAACATAGAGTTCCATATCCCGGTAATAATCCCGTAACACTGCAGCGTATTTTTCATTTGCTGTCACCGCACCCATCAACACATCGGAATAGCCGGCAATATATTTTGAGACAGACTGGATTGAGACATCCACTCCGAGGTCGAAAGGATTTAAATACAGGGGAGTGGCCCAGGTATTATCGAGTGCCGTAACGATTCCCTTCTGTTGGGCGATGGCAGTAATTGCGGGAATATCCTGAATCTCAAAGGTATTGGAACCAGGAGATTCGAGAAGAATCAGGCGGGTGTTTTCCTGAAGAAACTCTTTGATATCTGCGCCGGCTGCGGGAGGAATAAATCCTACTTCAATATTGAATTTGGTAAGAATCTTTTGACAAAAACTGACTCCGGGCTGATAGGCGTTATCCACAACCAGGACATGATCACCACTTTTGCAGAAGGCAAGAAAAGTACTTTGGATGGCTGCCAGACCTGATGGAAAAATCCTGCTTACGGCTCCATTTTCCAGCTTCTGCATTGCCTCTTCCAAAGAGCGCTGCACCGGGAACCTGTCTGTCCCATACACCGGCCCCGCGAGCTCCCCTCTTCCGGCCTTACACATCTCTGCATAATCCCGAAAAAGAACTGTGGAGCCACGGTACACGGGCGGATTGACAGTCACTGGCGCATGGGCCGCGTGACTGTCGTTATGCCAGCTATGCCGAATGGTTTGGGTTGCTTTCTTGTAACTATTCATGGATTAATTCGCTCGCAGGGGCAAGCTCCTACCCAGTTACTTAACTGCGAATCATATCCGCGATCTGAAAGGCAACCTCAAGGCTTTGTTCTGCATTCAATCGTGGGTCGCAGGTGGTGAGATAATTATTAGCAAGCTCAGCATCTACAATGTTTCTGGCACCGCCTGTACACTCGGTAACATTTTCGCCGGTCATCTCAAGATGGATACCGCCAGGGATTGTGCCTTCTGACCAGTGGGTTTCGAAAAAGCAGGTAATCTCGGCTAGAATATCATTGAAGTTACGTGTTTTGTGTCCCGTCTCTGCCGTATAAGTATTGGCATGCATGGGGTCACAGCTCCAGACGATATTGTACCCTTCCTTCTTGGATTCACGAAGCAGTGGCGGCAGAACCTTTTCGATATTGTTCATGCCAAGACGTGTAATCAAGGTTAAACGTCCCGCTTCATTTTCCGGATTTAAGGCCTCGATAAGTCTTTTAACATTGTCGAGATCATAATC
>JAOZLI010000405.1 GCA_029934915.1 Desulfocapsa sp.
CTTGAGTCAGGGACATTTGCCAATCCTGATCAATGTGATAATTGCCATGGTGGATATGATGAGGCAGTTGAACCAACATTTACCTGGCAGGGAAGCATGATGGCACAGGCACAACGCGACCCTTTGTATCTGGCCGCCCTTGTAATTGCAAATCAGGATGCACCAGAATCAGGAGACATGTGTATCAGGTGCCATACACCTAAAGGATGGCTCGAAGGCAGATCTGAACCCACAGATGCTTCTGCCCTTACTGCAGACGACAGGCAGGGAATCACTTGCCATGCCTGCCATAAAATGATAGCGCCATCTCCCATTGGTGTAAACCCATATCCTGATTATGCTTTATACAATACGCCGCCCGGTAATAAGTCATCAACTTTCACCCTTGATCAAAACTATCTGGCAACCATTTCAGATCACATACCTCCTACAGCTGCAAATGGAATGTATATTTGTGATGATCTGGACCATAGACGGGGACCCTATTTTGATCCCCAGGCAAATCATGATACACCTTATTCCCCTTTTCATTTTGAAGGTGAATATTGTGGCACATGCCATGACGTGAGTAATCCAGTTTTAAGTGCTGTTAGAAATGCAAGTAATGAAATTATTGGATATGCCCCTAATGATTTTGATACCCCGGCTCCTGATTTTAGTCCATATGAATTATTTCCAGTTGAACGTACTTACAGTGAATGGTTGATGAGTGAGTATAATACACCAAACGGGGTAAGCGGTTCTTATTTTGGCGGGAACAAATCATTTGTTTCTACCTGCCAGGACTGCCACATGAGGGATGTTACCGGAAAAGGATGTAATAAGCAATATGCCCCGGTACGTGATGATTTGCCAATGCACGATCTTACGGGTGGAAACACGTTTGTCCCTGGTCTTATTGATTTAACATTTCCCGGTGAGGCTGATACTGTTGCTTTGAATGCAGGTGTTTTAAGAGCCCGGGATATGTTGCAACATGCTGCAAGTTTTGAAATAACGGTCGATCAAATGAATTCGGAAGTAACAGTTAAAGTTACGAATGAAACCGGCCATAAGCTTCCTTCGGGTTATCCAGAGGGGAGAAGAATATGGATTAACCTTAAGGCATTTAATTCTATAACTGCTGAAGCTTTTGAATCGGGGCATTACGATCTCCCAACTGGTGTTTTAGATAAAACCGATACAAAAATATATCAGGTTAAACCCGGTTTTACCCCTGCTTTAGCTTCTCTTTTGGGTTTAACTCCCGGCCCATCATTTCACTTTGTGCTAAGTGATACGATCTATTCCGATAACCGTATCCCTCCACGAGGTTTTACAAATGCAAATTTTACTGCAATACAATCACCTCCGGTTGGATATACATACGTTGATGGGCAATACTGGGATGAAACTGTGTACCAACTCCCTTTTATTCCTGATTCTGTTGATGTAACACTTTATTATCAGACAACCTCAAAGGAGTACATTGAATTTTTGAGAGATGAAAATGTTACAGATAATGCAGGGCAGTTTATGTATGACCTATGGGATCAAAATGGTAAATCAGCCCCGGAAGCAATGAATAATGCAACCTGGTCTGGCGAGCCTCTCCATTTTGTGACTTTGGATGCTACAGCTTTTCTTGAAGGGCCTTTTGATGGGGCAAATATGAAAACAACACTGAATGCACAAGGCCAGCTACCGATTGATCAGCCATACAATGTTGCACCCTGGAATTATTTAGGGGATGAGAGTGTTGTTGAAATTCCTAATGTTGATATTGTTGACTGGGTATTGTTAGAATTACGTGAAACTGCCGGAGATGCTTCTACAGCTACATCAGTAACCATTGTAGCACAAAAAGCAGCATTTCTATTAAAGGATGGTTCTGTAGTTGACATTGACGGAATTGGTTTGCCAGAATTTGATGTTACAATAAGCCAGAATCTTTTTGTTGTATTATGGCACCGAAATCACATCGGGATTATGTCAGCCGTTGCGGTTACGATGCAGGGAGAAAATTATGTCTATGATTTTTCATCCGATGAACTTCAGGTTTATGGTGGTTATCTGGCCCATA
>JAOZLI010000015.1 GCA_029934915.1 Desulfocapsa sp.
TTCCTGAATATACGTAATATAATAGAGATCAAAAATTAATTTTGGCAAGTTCGAAAAACATCCTTTTATGAACGAGATTAGGAAAGTTCCCAGTTTTCTTATTTCTTCTTTTTTATTCCATACTTCTTCATCTTATACTGGAGCAAGCTTTTAGTGATCCCAAGTTGTTCCGCGGCACGAGCCTGCACATATCCGTTTTCATCGAGTGCCCGATGAAGCATTTTGTCTTCTATTGCATAAAGAACATCGTTTAGATTCGCATCCACTGGGATCAATTGGGCGAGATCAATCTCATTTCCCCACTGCTGTTTCTTATCAGTGCCAAGGGATTCCGGATGCACATCATTGTCTGTAATGGTGTTCTCATTACAAAGAATGGCTGCACGTTCAATGCTATTTTCAAGTTCCCTGACATTTCCATCCCAGGGCAAGCTCACTAAAAGACGCATGGCTTCGTGATTAATCGTGAGATCCGTCTTACCGAGACGATCAGCCACAGATTTCACAAAATATTCAACAAGAAGCGGGATATCATCCTGCCGTTCTCGCAGAGCAGGCAGAGCGACATGAATAACATTTAAACGGTAATAGAGATCTTCCCGAAATGTACCCTTATGTACCTCATCCTTGAGCTCTTTATTTGTGGCACTCACAATACGTACATCAACCTTAAGCGTTTTGTTACCTCCGACACGCTCAAAGCTTTTTTCCTGAATTGCACGTAACAATTTCGCCTGTAGAGCAAGTGGAATTTCTCCAATTTCATCCAAAAAAAGCGTTCCCTCATCTGCCATCTCAAAACGACCTTTACGCATGGCAACAGCACCGGTAAATGCCCCCTTTTCATGACCAAACAATTCACTTTCCAGAAGATTCTCGGCAAGAGCCGCACAGTTAACAGTGATAAAGGGCTTTTTAGCTCTTGGGCTATTGTAATGAATAGCTTTGGCCACCAACTCTTTTCCTGTACCGGATTCACCGGAAATCAACACAGAAGATGGCGTCGGAGCGACTTTTTCAATAAGCTCATAGACCTGCAACATTGACTTGTTCTTCCCCACCATTCCGGCAAAGCCGGTGCGGGTAAGCATCTCTTTTCGGAGTCGGCTATTTTCCTGGATAAGAGAATAATGTTCAACAGCTTTATTGACATTAACCAGCAGTTCTTCATTGGAAAAAGGCTTGGACAGATAATTATAAGCACCGGCCTGCATGGCAGCCACAGCTTTGTCAACTTCTGCAAAGGCTGTGATCATGATCACCGGAAGATGCGGATTCGTTTCTTTAATCTTTGCAAGAAACTGCAGACCATCCATTTGCGGCATCTGCATATCTGTAATAACCAGATCAAGATCAACTTCCATTACATAGCCAACTCCCTCCCTCCCGGACGGAGCAGTAAACACCTCAAACCCCTCATCACGCAGGAGTTCGGAAAGGATAATCAGATAATTGGGTTCATCATCAACTACAAGTATTGAATGCATTCTGCTATTCCTTCTGAGCAAGTCGCTCTTTCATCTTTTCAAGCAATTCCGGAGGCACATAGACATTATGTCCTCCAGCCAGACGGGTTCCCGGGCGAATATCACCATGATAGTCACTCCCACCGGTGAGAAAAAGATCAGATTTTTCTGCGAATTTCCTGATACGCTTCTGCATCTTCTTTTTTTGGCTTGGATAATATGTTTCAATGCCATTCAGACCATATGTTTTTAACAGCGGCAGCAAAGAATTTAAAACGGAGAGTGTCTTGTCCACCTGAATCGGATGTGCAAGCACCGCAAGTCCACCTGCAGCACGGATAAAAGCAATCGCCTCTCTAGCGGAGTAAGCAAATCTGCCAACATAGGCTCGGCAGCCTTTTGCCAGATATTTATCAAAGGCTTCCGGCATTGACCGTACGACACCATGATCCATCAATAATCTGGCAATATGCGGCCTGCCTGTCTGCCCTACCCCTGAAATGCTTTGTAACTCTTCAAGGGTTGCATCAACACCAAGATCTTGCAATTTAACAATGATCTTCTCATTTCGCCTGTCTCGCGCCTTCTGTAAGACAGCAAGAGCCTCTGCCATATCTTTTTGTAGTGGGTCTACATAATACCCCAGGATATGTAAAACATGCTCCTGATGAACAACACTTAGTTCAACTCCCGGCACAACCTCTACATCGTATTCATCTGCCACAGCCATTGCCTCAGCAACACCAGCCATGGTATCATGGTCTGTCAGGGCAAGAGCTGTTACTCCACTTATTGAGGCCAGATAAACCAATTCTGCAGGGCTTTTTGTTCCATCGGAAAAATGGGAATGAGTATGCAGATCTATAGTCATGGATTTTATTTATTTTTTAACGTGTAAACTCTTGACACTTTAGAGGTTCTGTCACACATTCTACCTAACTCCAGCGAAGGAGTATAGATAAAAAATATAATTGGAGACTTTTCGTGAACAGTATCATTCTTACCTGCCCATCCTGCTCAGCAAAAAACAGAATCCCTGCCGGGAAACAACACCTTTCCCCAAAATGTGGTAAATGTGGAAAACAAATTGATGTACAAGGAGTAGCTATCCCTGTTGAGTTAACGGATAAGGAATTTCAGACTTTTGTCAAAAACGCATCAATCCCTGTGATGGTTGACTTTTATTCTCCCACCTGCGGCCCATGCAAATCAATTGCTCCTGTCATTGTAAAACTTGCAGCAGATTATTTGGGCAGAGTTATCATTGCAAAACTTGACACTTCTACAAACCCGGGGACAGCCATGCATTACCAGATACGTGGTGTACCAAGCCTCTACTTTTTTAAAAACGGGGAAGTGATTGATCAAATTGTAGGGGCTCCGCCGGAAGGGCAGTTGCGACAAAAACTGGATTCGATAATTTAATTTAGCTTTATTTTTTCAATTGTTATCCGATATAGTTATGTAAAAGAACTTTTTGCAAATAACTCCGGGAAAACACAATGCGCTTATTTTTCATCTTTTTGCTTCTCTTTTTAGTGACTGGCTGCACTCGTTTACCACAACCGGCATCCTACGCCTACAGTGAGCAGCAGAAGATGCAGGCTGCGTATCACTGGGATGTCTTAGCAAGCGATGTGGCAAACCAGATCAACAACCAGCTTGTCCGCAGTGACTATATAGATAAGGCCGTATTCGTCAAAAGCACCTGCGGCACAGATGCTGACCCCTGTGAACCCAGACAAACCACACAGTTCAACGAAGGCTTCCGTGACTTACTCATCACACGCCTGGTAAATTTTGGAGTGCCCACTTCAACTGAAAAAACAATCTCTGCAATTCAAGTAGATTATAAAGTGCAAGTAATTTATCACGCAACAAATCGTCGAACCTTTGCCCCCGGAAGTCTGTCGATTCTCACTGCTGCAATATCTGTTTTTCGTCATGCAGCAACGGAGTTACAACTACAGGCACTGGCCGCAGGGCTTGAGATAATGAACGCAGCTGGCCCCCGTGCTGGCCATTACGAAGTAATTATTACCACCTCCATGGTCACAGACGAGAAATATCTATTCAGAACCTCCGATATTTATTACATTAATGATCCAGACTTCTGGCATTATCAGGATTATTCCACAGGTAAAACTATTCGCATGGTATCATCACTCGATCAATGAAACATATACGAAACCTCATTTTTCTCTGCATTGTTATATTACCGCTTTCCAGTTGTTCCACGTTAAATTGTACCCTTCTTGAAGGGTTCCTTGGAGGGGATGTCAACCTGATTAGTCTTGGGAATAAAATTGCAGATGATCTCATTTCCAGTGCCACACCTCCTCTTATGCCAAGGCACCCTGAAGATGCAGTGCTAACATCCACCTTTGTTAATATCGACAACTTTGAACAATCATCGACCTTTGGTCGTCTGTTGCAAAGTCATGCGGGGACACGTCTCGTACAGCTGGGCTACACAGTGAAAGAAATTTCCCTTCGTAACACCATGACGATACGTCCTGGAGATGGCGAAAAAATCCTCTCAAGGGATCTGTCACAAATCAGCCCTGACCAACCCGTACAGGCAATTATGCTTGGCACCTACTCACTGAACAACCGAATTCTTTATATCACTGCTAAACTCGTAAATCCTGTCAGTCATAACATTCTAGCGGCTAAGAGCTACCGCCTGTGTATGGATGACAACCTCCTTGCAATGTTTGGTCTGCAACGCAGACATGAAGATCCTGACACTGTTGGTGCCCCTTCCGAGTCGGCCATTAACTCCATTTTCTATTAACCCATTAGCTGTTTATCCCATGGCTCTTGTCAATATTGCAACCCTGCTCACAGATGTTAAACGAAGTTTAAAAAATATCAGTTTCCCCGGCGGCATTGAATTGTTATCCTATAAACGAAATCGCGGGATTGCAATTCTCACACGAGAAGATTTAACACTTGAACTCAGGGAATTTGGCTACAAAGAGCAGGAAATCGTCATCCCTGAAAACCGTTTGACAAAAGAATTAAAAACCATGATTAAACGTGAATTCCCAAGAAGCAGAAAGGTTCGGCTCATCAAGATAAGCCATCCTGAAGAACTTGAACGGGTTCACCAGAAAATATAATATGAAACGGGTAAACAATGCTGACAATACGCTGCGCCGCCTGTAAGAAAAAGCTCTGGCGTTATGACAAAATTGGCCAGGGAGAGGTCCTCCGTTGCCATAAAGACAGAATTAAAAAGATGTTTAATTCACAGATGAATGGCCATAAAATTCAGTGCCCCTGTGGAAAAGATATTGGCATAGACAAGGGTGGAAACTACAAAATGATTGCCAAAGCCTTCACCTACAAGGGAACAAAACGAAACTAATTCGATTTTTCTGGACTTTCAAACCTTTCCCGCTTACCCTTATTTGAAGGAATCATTCTTTGCTCAACTCAACGCAGCTCCATCGGCAGCCAGCTGATCCCGAATAATATGCGAACTCTCAGCCTGCTCATCCTTTTTCTCTCCCTGAGTCTTACCCGGAATGGGGTCGCTGACAGCACCATTCCATCCAGTAAAAGATCCCAGGCAACTTACGAACGTATATCTCCTAAACTTACCTATGCAATGCAGAGCAAAAATCATCGCTTAGGAGATGCTGTTTTTATCAGAATTTTCAAAAAGGAAAGAGAGCTTGAGGTATGGATGCAAAATGGCCTCAGTTATGACCATTTCAAAACATACTCCATCTGTTATAATTCTGGAAAATTAGGCCCCAAATTAAGGGAAGGTGACAAACAAAGCCCTGAAGGATTCTACACCGTTGGAGCCAAACAGCTGAATCCAAACTCAGATTATCACCTCTCTTTTAACCTTGGATTTCCAAATGAATACGACAGGAGCCTTAAACGCACAGGCTCATTGCTTATGGTTCACGGCCGCTGCTCATCTGCCGGTTGTTTTGCCATGACAGATTTTCGCATGGATGAGATCTATACCATCGTCGAATCTGCTATTATAGCAGGCCAACGTCAGGTCCCCGTGCATATTTTCCCATTCAGAATGACCAGGGCCAATATGCGCAAACACAAAGCCTCCAAATGGCTCGCGTTCTGGAAAAATCTGAAAGAAGGATTTGATTTTTTTGAAGGTCACCACACGACACCTATGATCACTGTTCAGGATAAACGCTATCATTTTTTCACATTTCGCCCCATGTTCTTTGGTGGCGAATTCCCTTCAAGGCCACGAGAAAATAAATACGTTGATTTCAAAAAACGTACTCGACGGATAGAAACTCTGTAGTATTTCAAATAACATCTATTCCGGCACGGTCTGTGCATTTCCGTTCATAAAACACATATTCGTCGCATTTCTCGCGACACTAGTGCCGTAATTGTGTAGCATGATGTCTTCTTATACTACACATATGTAGCAACCGTTCTTTCGGGAATTCTTTTTTTACAGGTCGGATACCACATGAACTCATCGAGAAGAAATGACATCCTCCTGGCCATCAACGAGCTGGGGACAGCTGACGCCAGAGAATCCAATGGACAGGACAAATTCCTGGAAAAATGCTGCAACATTCTTATACAAAACCAGGAATATTGCCTTATCTGGGCTGGCACCCGAGACGATGACAATTTAGCGATAACACCAGTAGTGGCGCTTACCTCAGCTGAAATCCCTGAACAGGACTGCATGTCTCTTGTTGAACAGGTGGTAACAGATATGGATGAAGAAAATCCTGCCGCCAAAGCGCTTATCTCAGGAACCTATGTAATCTGCCAGGATGTTCGTAACCAGAAAGAATTTAAAGCATTACGCGAAATATCTCATCAAACGGGTTTCCGCTCCTGCTCCGCCTGGCCTTTAGAATATAAAGGCAAGGAATTCGGCGTACTCAACATCCATTCCGAAAAAATAAACTGCTTTACCAGCCAGGAGATCTCTTTTTTACGAACCGTTATTGCCGACATTTCCCTTGCCCTTCACTCCCGTGATATTTCGTTACGCATGCAGATTGAGCGTGATTTCAACCAGGAAATCGTGGACACCATGCAGGCATTACTGGTTTCCGTTTCTCCTTGCGGGCGAATCCTCTCCTTTAACCAGATTGCCGAAAAAGTTTCCGGCTACAAAGAAGAAGAAGTAATTGACCGCTACTGGGTTGATGTGCTTATGGCTCCAGCCCATAGAAAATTAAACCAGCAACTGGTCAGCAAAACCCTCAAAGGTGAACAGAGCCAGCAAAATTTTGATGCCTGCCTGATGACTAAAGACAAAATAAAGCGCTTTATTAACTGGCACGCCTCTTTCAGACAAAACATAGAACAGAGTAAAGTCGGTATGGTTCTATTTGGGATCGATGTTACCGGGCAACTGCTCGCAAGTTGTGAACTCAATCAAGCCATTAACCAGTGGGAAAATATATTTGCTGCCATTCAGGATCCCGCACTGATTGTTTCGCACGATCCGGTAATAATTCTAGATGCGAACCCTGCCACTTTCGATGCTGCCAGAAAACCACGTTCCGAGGTGGTTGGGCACGGAGTGTGCGATATTCTTCATCTTGGCCGCCTGAAAGGAAAGTTATGCCCCCTTGAAGACCTTATTCACAAACGACAAAGCAGAATCATCGAGACAGAACTTCGAGGCCTGCATGGTAACTATCTACTGACCATCAGTCCCTTGAATCTACAGGAACACAATATGGAAGCAACACTTCTTGTGGCCCGTGAGATGTCTGAAGAAGAACTCCTCAAAGCCGAAGCCATGCGAGGTGCACAACTGGCATCCATTGGCGAGTTAGCCGCTGGGGTCGCACATGAAATAAACAACCCCATTAATGGTATTATCAATTATGCCCAGATCATCCTGGATGATCCAGAAGATAAGGAATGTCCTGATCTTCTGACTCGCATAATAAAAGAAGGAAAAAGGGTAGCCTCCATCGTCTCCAATCTTCTTGATTTTTCACGGCGCCGGGATGATTCACCGGAATCTGTTTCCATGGATAAAATCATTCATTCCTGCCTTGAACTTGTTAACCATCGTTTCAAAAGTGACAGAATTATTCTTCAACTCAGTATTCCAGAAAATTTACCCCTGCTCTACTGCAATGCTCAGCAGATTCAGCAGGTGGTGCTCAATATCTTATCCAACGGACGTTACGCATTGAATTCCAGATACAAGCAGGACGACCCAAACAAAATTTTTTCCATTGTCTGTGCCGAGATAACGCGCGATGACGTGCCCTATCTACAACTCACACTCACTGATAACGGCACTGGCATTGAACATGACACCATTGAAAGAGTTTTTGACCCCTTCTACTCCACAAAACCCAAGGGTGAAGGAACAGGTCTTGGCCTGAGTATCAGCCATGGTCTTATCCACGACAACAATGGTTTCCTGCGAATCCAAAGTGAACCCGGCGAATCCACATCCCTTATTGTAGAGTTGCCAATTGCAAAAGATAACGACCTATAATACATTTCAATTATACGCATTGCTTTCTTCCGTAACCATGCCCCCAAGGAGGACTTCATGATTAAAATACCACGTATTCCCATTATTTTTACCGCAGCATTTTTGCTGGTCGCAATAATTGTATGCCTCGTTAATTATCAACTGGCAGGCACCTCACCGCCAAAATCCTTTGCACTCTACAATTTTGGTTCCATTGCGAGTATTGCTGCTCTTTTCGGGCTCATTCTCTACCTCTGCGTACGAAGTACCGAGCAGGCAAAAAAGGAGCAGGATAGACTCCAGGTAAAAATCGAGTCCATAACTGACACTCTTCATGATGCGCAATCAAGTCTTGATGATGCGGTAGAAAAAAAGACCTTTGAAATGTCCGTTATTAATGGCTCTCTCAACCGCGAGATTGCAGAACGGATTCAAGCAGAGTCCGAAGGCATAAAACTTCGCGAACGCTTGCAGGCGATCCTGAACTCTGCAGGAGACGGTATCTTTGGAATTGATTCTAAAGGGATCGTTACTTTTGTCAATCAAAAGGCAACAGAACTCCTTGGCTGGTCAAGGGAAGAACTTATCGGCCACTCTCACCATGATCTGGTCCATCACACTCACGAGTCCGGAGCGAAATTTCCCGTACAGGAATGCCCAATTTATATGGCCTACAAAGATGGCAATGTTCATTTTGAGGACGATGATATTTTCTGGACAAAGAATGGCAGAAGTTTTCCTGTTGAATACACCTCTACCCCTCTGTTGGATGGTGATAATCTCGCCGGAGCCGTGGTTATTTTTAAAGATATCTCCCAAACTAAAAAGATGGAAAAACAGCTGGAACTCATCCTGGACTCCGCCGGAGAGGGCATATTCGGGCTTGATATGAAAGGGAATGTTACCTTTATGAACAAATCCGCCTCCATCATGTTAGGCTGGAGCAGGAAAGACCTTATCGGAAAGCCCCACCATGACATCATTCATCACAGCCATGCAGACGGGAGTCAACATCACAAAAAGGACTGCCCTATCCATATGACTTGTCAGGATGGACAAATTCACCTTAAATCAAATGATGTTTTCTGGACAAAAGATAAGACAAGTTTCCCTGTAGACTATAACTCTACTCCCATTTTTGAAGGAAAGAAAATTACTGGTGCGGTAGTGGTATTCCGGGATCCATCCATCTTTTCATGATTTCTAATTAGCATAAACGGAACAATAATGAACACCTCAATAAAAGAAGAGACCCCAATCCTTGTAGTCGATGATGAGGAATCCCTGCGTCATACCTTCAAGATTTTCCTTAAACGTGAAGGTTACGGGCCAATTGTTCTGGCCTCAAGTTTCGACGAAGCGGTGGCAGAGCTAGCAAGCAACAGCTTCGACCTGATCATCAGCGATATTGTCCTTGGTGGGAATACTGGGATAGACCTCCTGAAACGTGTGCGGGAACTCAACATGGATTGTCCGGTCATCATGGTTACAGGCTATCCAAACGTGGAAACCGCCGCTGACGCATTGCGCTTCGGAGCTTTTGATTATATCCAAAAACCCGTAGAAAAAGAGCAGCTTTTAAGAACCAGCAGACTTGCACTTCAGCAATACCAGCTGCAACAGGAGAAACAAAAAGCTGAAGAGGGCAAAGAAAAATACAGGTATTATCTGGACACGTTATTTCGCAGTGTCTCAGATTCAATCCTGACCATTGATGATGAGATGAATGTCGTTAAGATGAACCAGGCAGCTCGTTCCTTTTTTGGTTCCATCAACCCTGCCATCCAGGAAAAATGTAATCTTGCTACTGTCTGTGGGGTAGAAACTGACTGTTTTTTTAAAACCGATGTGGAAAAGGTCTTACGATCTGGTATTGAAATAACCGAACATCGGATTGAATTTCAAAACAGTTCACAAAAACAAAATGTTGTTTCATTATGTGTTTCCCCCCTCGAAGATGGTAGAGGCGGTACCCACGGTGTCGTGATTGTTATTCGTGACATGACAACTAGTCTTGCCCCCCAACAGAGCAAACAACGCGCCACATTCCATCGCATGATTGGGGAAAGTGCCGCCATGCAGACCGTGTACACCATGATTGAGAATGTGGGCAAGGTGGATTCTGCAGTACTGATCACCGGAGAAAGTGGTACAGGAAAAGAACTTGCGACAGAAGCCTTACACCTTGAGAGCCACAGAAAAAACAGACCCCTTGTGAAAGTTGACTGCACGGCCATCCCTGAGAATCTTCTTGAGAGTGAGCTTTTTGGTCATAAAAAAGGGTCCTTCACCGGAGCCGATGAAGATCGTATGGGCCGGATCCTGCAGGCCGATGGCGGCACATTGTTTCTTGATGAAATTGGTGACATATCCTCCTTGATGCAGTTACGACTCTTGCGCTTTCTGCAGGAAAAAACCTTTTATCCGGTGGGTCGTGACACTGCGATCCAGGTTGATGTACGGGTGATCGCTGCCACCAATGTTAATCTACGGGAACAGGTCCAACTAGGAAAATTCAGAGAAGATCTCTATTTCCGGCTGCGGGTTATTGATATTATCCTCCCCCCTCTTCGAGAACGAGATGGTGACATCATCCTTCTTGCCAAGCATTTTCTTGAAAAATTCGCCACCCAGATGGGCAAACCTATCACCGGAATTTCAGATCAGGCCATGGAACTCATGGCCAAATACCATTGGCCTGGAAATATAAGAGAGCTTGAACATGTTATAGAGCGCTCTGCTGTTCTTTGCAATGATGCAACCATTGCCAAAGAACTACTCCCCACAGAGATACTCAACCCACAAGCTTTCGGGCCGCCATCAGCCGTAATGCAGGAGCAGCCCCCCCAGAATGGTAATATTGTCTCTCCTCTTCAGCCCTTTCAGGCCGACAACCCCGAATCCAGGATTATTGCAGCGCTTAAAAAGAGTGGCGGCAATAAGGCCAAGGCTGCACGCCTTCTGAACATTGACCGTTCCACCCTGTATCGCAAATTAAAAGAATTACAGATTGATCTCAACACACTTGACATCTGACAACAATGCCACACTTCTGTCTGATCAGAAGTGTGGCACATGCCACACTTTCGTAGTGAATCTCCCTGAACAAAGCATACCCACAAAAAACATCCTACCATGCTGATTTAACACGCTTTAATAGTATTTAAATATTTCATTTCTTTGTTTATTTCTTTTACTTCAAAAAACCATACCATAACTCCAAAGAACGAAAAAATCATCATTAGCACGCCATTCCTGCTAGTTAGTACTTATCCACACCTTTTTTCTCACCATGGCACCATATGTGCAATATCTCAAATTAAAGTGGATAAGTACAAAGGAGAACAGATGCAGGCCATAGTAACCCAAAACATACGCTTTCCGGAGACCAGAGAGGAATTCAAAAAGCTGTTTCCTGATGAGGAAGCAAGCCTGCGATTTTTGTTTAACAAGCGCTGGCCCAAGGGTTTTGTATGTTCCTATTGTAACTGGCTCAACGCGGAACAACTCCCGGCAAAAACCATTACCTGCAGTCACTGTGGACACCCGACATCCATTACCACCAATACAGTAATGCATGGAACAAAAAAATCACTTTCTCAGTGGCTTATCTGTATCTGGTGGTTCACTGCAACAGAGGGTGGGCACAGTGCGAAGGATTTACAACGTCTTTTAAAACTTTCCAGTTATCAAACCGCCTGGACCTGGCTGCAAAAACTTCGTATGGCCATGTCTGTCTCAGACAACAGGCAATGCCGGGACACCGTTGAAATTTCATCCGACACCATTTCACTGGGTGGAGAAACACGGGCTAAAGCACCTATTCTTGCAGCAGCTGAAATTATCCTTCCTGCAGGAATTACCGGTAGGATCAAGATGAAATCTATTGGAACGCTAAATAGCAAGTCCGTGGGTAACTTCTTAAATGAACATATTTTACCAGGATCCTCACTGCTTATTCCTGATTCCGAACCCTTTACAACAGGCGAACTAGAATCCTTTATCACCGTTCGTAGCGCAACAGTTGATCGCAGCAGGCAAATCATCAAGAGTTTTGAGATCTGGCTCAACAAAATCCACAGGGGCGGAGTGGTTGCCAAACATCTGCAACTTTATCTTGATGAGTTTTGTTTTCGCAGTAATGCGGCCATGCTTCCAGACTCAGAGGCTATTTTCAATCTTCTTCTCACAGGTGTGATCGGTAATAAACCACTGTCATACAAGAGTTTAACTTCAGAAGCAGCTAAGGGGTAGATAATGTCTCAAATTCAAACCGGATTACTTGTTCTACTCCTGACCTTTCTTGGAGTGGTTGGCTATAACGTCTACTTGAGTGAAATCACCCCGGAAGAACGTTCATACACAGAATTTATAACATTCGTTGAAAATGATGAGATCAAATCCATTCACCTGAAAGGTGGCGATGCGAACGTAGAGGATAAAAAAGGACTAAACTTTCACACTTATATTCCTGATGTGTCATCTATTCTTCCTCTTTTCAAAGAGAAGGGAATCGAGATCACAGCTGAAGCTAACAATGAGAATTTCAGCGGTTTTATGAAATCAATGCTGCCAATACTGCTTATCCTTGGCGGATACCTGATTTTCAGCAGAAACCGACAAGGTGGTAAGCCAGATTTTGGTAAAGGAAAAGGAAAATCCTTCAGCCCTCAAAAGAAGATAGATGTCAGCTTTAACGATGTGGCAGGAATCAGTGAAGCACGCCTGGAACTCACAGAAATTGTAGATTCTTTAAAGAATCCTGAGAAATTCTCAACCTTAGGCGGCTATATCCCTAAAGGCGTACTTCTTCAAGGTCCTCCAGGAACTGGAAAAACATTACTGGCCAAGGCAATTGCCGGCGAAGCACTGGTTCCTTTCTACTCTATTGGTGGATCTGACTTTGTTGAAATGTTTGTAGGCGTTGGAGCATCCCGGGTTCGTGAACTCTTTACAGAGGCCAAACAAAATGCGCCATGTATCATATTTATCGATGAAATTGATGCCATCGGCGGCAAACGAAGTGGCGGCAATGCCAGTGGTTCAAATGATGAACGGGAACAAACACTCAATGCCCTGCTTGTTGAAATGGATGGTTTTGATTCCGATGAAACTGTCATTATTATCGCAGCCACCAACAGACCTGACATGCTTGACCCGGCATTACTTCGACCAGGGCGTTTTGATCGCCAGGTAACCATCGCCCTACCGGACGTTAAAGGCAGACGTAAAATCCTTGAAGTACATGCAAAAAAGATCGTTATGGCCCGTGGCACAGATCTCTCGGACATCGCCAGGTCAATCCCCGGATTTTCCGGTGCCGATATCGCCAATCTGGTCAATGAGGCAGCTCTGATGGCAGCACGTCATAACAAAACAGCCGTTGACGTTTCAGATTTTGAAGATGCAAAGGACAAGATCAGCTTAGGCCTTGAACGTAAAAATGTCGTGATAAATGAAAAAGACAGACGAGTTACGGCTTATCACGAGGCAGGACACGCCATCACGGCCAAATTGCTGCCCGAAACTGACCCAGTACATAAAATAAGCATTATTCCACGGGGACAGGCTCTTGGCCTTACGCAACAGGTGCCGCTGGATGATCGACATACTTATTCGAGAGAATACATAATTAATCGCATCAAAATACTTATGGGCGGACGTATCGCAGAAGAAATTGTTTTCGGACACCAGACAACAGGTGCCAGTAATGACATAGTTACCGCTACGGATATTGCCGGTCGTTTCGTCTGTGAATTTGGAATGAGTGCTGCCATCGGCCCCATCGCCTATTCCCAGGAACAGGATGGGTTCCTTGGCGGAACGTCCTCGTCCAAACCGTACAGTGAAAAGACAGCAGAACGTATTGATAATGAAATAAAAGATCTCATCGACCAGTGTTACAACGAGACACATACCCTGCTCACCGCAAACAATAAGTTTCTGCACAAACTGGCAGAAGCACTGCTGGTCAACGAGACCGTTGACGGAGAAGAATTTGAAATAGTTCACCAATGTTTCTTGAACGATAAAAAAATTGAATGGAATTTAAAGAAAAAAATAAAGGAGGGCTAAGCAAATAACAATCACTGTATTTCAGGGTTGATAACTTATAATTTTGAAGATTTTTAACAAGGAGGAAATAAATGCAAACACGAAAAAAAATACTAAGGACAGCAATAGCCCTTACCACAGGCGCCTTATTGTTTGCTCCAGGACTTGCATTGGCAATGGATGCAGACGACGCACCAGAATCGATCACTATAGATTCAATGGCAAATTTATACTCAGCTGTTGAGTTTGATCACCTGATGCATACTGAATATGCAAGTTGTGCTGAATGTCATCATCACACAACGGGTGTCCCGGTCGCAGATCCAAACTGTATCAGATGCCATGCATATACTCCGGAGGGAGATGATGTAAGTTGTACGGGATGTCATGAAGCAAATCGATTTGATAAGGAATATCTGGACACCCTCAACGATCCTCAGATATATCATATTGATAAACCTGGATTAAAAGGAGCGTACCACCTCAACTGTATAGGATGTCATGAAGCCATTGACGGCCCCACGGGATGTCAGGATTGTCACACCATGACAGAGGCTGGAGAAGAACGGTTCGATACCGGAAAACACGCTCCAGCAGGCGGAAGTTCCGGGGCACACCATTGACCAGTATCCTGTAACCAGTTTCAAGAGAGGACAATATGAAGAAACTCAATCGTAGAAGTTTTATAAAAGGTGGCCTGGCAACGACAGCTGCAGCCGCCGTTTTAAAAGAAAAAACAAGCGTCGCATCTGGCGATTTTGATAACTATCCAGAAGGGATGGGTGTTATTGTAGATCTCACCCGCTGTGTTGGATGCAGATCCTGCGAAGCAGCATGTAACAAAGAGCAGGGACTCCCCGAGCCAGCAGAACCATTTGATGATTTTTCAGTATTTGATCAAATACATCATGGTCAGAAACGAAGGACTGACGAAAGCAAATACACAGTGGTAAACCGTTATGATCCCCCTGAAATTGATCATCCATTGTTTAGAAAGATTCAGTGTAATCACTGTAATGAGCCAGCATGTCTCACATCATGTTTTGTTAATGCTTACACAAAAACACCCGAAGGGGCTGTTATTTATAACTCAAAGGTTTGTGTTGGCTGCAGGACCTGTATGGTTGCATGTCCGTTTTATATCCCAACATTTAAGTATTCCAAAGCGTTTACACCAAAGATTATGAAGTGCATTTTCTGTTATGACACTCGTTTGAAAAACGGTAAACCACCAGCTTGTGTCGAGGCCTGTCCTCAGGAAGCATTGACATTCGGAAAGCGTAAAGATGTTTTAAAAATAGGTAAACAACGTATTCGTGAGACTCCTGGTAAATATGTTGATCACATATACGGCGAACATGAGGTAGGTGGAACGGCCTGGATGTATCTCTCCAGCGTACCATTTGATAAAGTTGGCTTTGACACCCATGTACCAAAAGAGCCAATCATCAATTCCGTTAAAGAGTTTCTTGCCATGGTTCCCATGGTTCTTACTATCTGGCCAGGTCTCTTTGTAGGATTCCATTTACTTGCAACGCGAAAGGACAAGATTAAGGAACTGGAAATGGAAAAAGAAGCAAAAGCAAAAAAAGCCAACGAAAATGATAAGAAGGAGGAGCAGGTATGAAACTCTTTTCTACAGAAAGACCTGAAATTCCAATTGTCAATCACACAAAAGAAGATGGCTCTGCGTGGACCATTAAAGAAAAACTCTGGCTGGGACTCTCAGTCAATGAGTACAAAAAACAATTTTTCAGGAACCCGGTAAACTGGTTTATGATGATGATTTGTGCCATTGGCCTACCACTGATTCTTGGACGTTACGCTTTTGGTCTCGGCTGGGTTACACACGCATCAAATGATTATCCTTGGGGTCTGTTCCTGGGATTTGGACTCTTTGGTATGGTTCCACTGTCTGCATCGGGATTTATGCTGGGCACCACGGTTGAGCTTTTTGGCAGAAAAGATTTCCATTCAATTGAACGTCTTGCTCTGTTAAACGGCCTGCTTGGTTATTTCTTTGCTGTTTTATTCCTGGAAGTCGATCTTGGTATGCCATGGCGCCTGCCCTACCCAATGTTTGTCTCTTTGGGACCTGCAGCTGTATTATTTCTTGTTGCCTGGCATGTTGCGACCTATCTCTCCGTGCAAATTGCAGAAGTTCTCCCCGCCCTTTTTGAATGGATGGGATGGCTCAAAGGAAAACGCATGATACGCAAATGGGTTCTTGGCCTGACCGTTGCAGGTATCATCCTCTCAACACTTCACCAGGGAGCTCTGGGTGCCTTGTTCACTTACGCACCTGCCAAGATTCATCCCTTGTGGGTATCAGCACAGTTTACCTGGATACACTTTTTCGTTTCATCTATTTTTGGTGGACTCTCCATGGTCATTATCGCCTCAACCCTGATCAAGAACTATATGGGATGGCGTTGTGATGAGGAGTTCAAGAGTAATCTTGACTACGTTACCATCGGAATGGCGAAAGGTGCATCCCTTGCCATGATCACCTATCTTGTTATCAAGATTGTAGCCGTTGCTCATGATCAGGAATGGACTTATCTACTGACAGGATGGGGAAGTTATTATATGTTGGAGCTCACTGTCGCTGTTGTTCTGCCCATGTTTATGTTTGCCATTGGTGTGCGCAACAATTGGGTAACACTTATTAGAGCTGGTGCATTTATTGCGGCGCTTGGCATTATCTGGAACCGTCTTAACACTTCTCTGGTTTGTTTTAACTGGCAGATGTATCAAGAAATTCCTCATTGGAAGGAAGTGTGGATTACTGTTACTATCTATGCAATCTACTTTATGACCTATCGTTTCATCGTCTATCGCCTGCCCATCGTTTATGAGTGGAAAGGAGAAAGATAAGGGATAAAGGAGCCTCTTGCTGTTGCAGGAGGCCCCGGTATAAAGAGAATGTCGAATATCGAACAAGGAATTTCGAATGTCGAAGTACAACAATGCACGACATTCGAGATTCATCTTTTAACTTTCAATACTGCAGATAAAAAGGGAGAAACAAGTGAAAAAAATATTTTCTCAAATTTCATTAAAACGCGTTTTCTCCCTTTTTACTTTTGCTACCATCGGCTTACTTGTACTGGTAATACTTTTAGCAGGAAAACAATATCTACTCTACCGCCAGTGTGACAAACTCGTTGATTCCAGTCAGCACCTTCTATTTCAATTTACTGGAATAAAAGAACATATCAATGAGACACTGCTTCAGGACAAAACATTAAACAACGCAGAAATCATAAAAGAAATTCAAACTCTGGATAGCGATCTAACCCTCATTCTGGAAGATGTGTTGATTCCGGAAGAATTCAAACTTACCTTTATAAGTCAGGTGGATCTTGTTAATCTCACAGTAACCCTTCGCAATATACAAAACGATGACAAAGCAACCGGATCTGAGTATCCTGCAAAACTCACCACACAATTACGGCAAATACATTCCAAACTCACTGCCTTTAATCAATTAATAACCCGTTATACCCAAAAACAACTCCTGGGACTTCATAGAGCTTTAGTTGGCCTGCTTGCCATAATTATAGCCATGGTGAGTATTATGCTGATGGTGATCAACCAGTATATTACCTCTCCTATCATTCATTATTGTCGGGCCATCTTCCCCGAAGAAAAAGATACCATATCTTTGTTTACTCTCCATAAAAGCATCGAGAATATGGCGACCCAACAACCACAAGAAAAATCTGTTCAGCCAAACAAAAAGAATATTGCTGAACTCTCTCGCCTTTACCGAAACAGCAGCATAGGAAACATGTTTGGTGGAATCAGTAACGAATTGACCAATCGCTCTAACGGTATAATCAATTATACCCAGGCACTTCTTGATTTAAGTGACGACCTGCAGCTTGACCACGACACAAAAACATTGCTGCAAAAATTATTTATTGAAGAAAAAAAGATGGCAGAACTGTTAACACACATGATTCAATTTACCGGTGGCAGTGATAATGGTATGGCCAAAAGCCTCTCCTTAGATGACATTTTTAGTCATATTGACACATTGGTTCAGGGAACACTTAAAAATGACAGAATCAATTTGCTTGTTACACTTGATGATCCGGCACGAACCTTGAATTATCATGTCAATGATCTGCAACTCGTTATCCTCTCAGCTCTGCAGAATAGTAGAATCGCACTCAAGAGAAAAGATACTGAAACAACCGAAGAGATGCAAAAACAGATCGATATTTCCGTTGATGATATAAGCTCTACCGAAAAAATAAGTATCACCATCCGAGATAACGGCAGCCCATGGGAATTAAACAGTACGCAGATGGCTAGCGTATCTGACAGGCCATGGCATAATATGCATTTCTGCCATGATTTCTTACAGACTTTCAACGGTGAACTTCATGTCACACGAGAACCGGATAAGAGCAACTTGTGTGTAATCGAAATTCCTCTCCATGATAAAAAGGACAATGCTTAATGCTGACATGGATACTTGTTCGAGCCTCAAGAATGTTAGATTGGCTCCTTGTTATTTTAGTGGTTTTTGCTCTGGTTGCTATTTGCCAGTTTATGATTGATTTTTTCAGGCCAAAAGAGGAGAGACAAGAGGAGGATCAGAAATAGAGCTTCGAATGTATTAAAAAATATCGTTTGACATCTGCAGCCAAAACACATTTACTTTAACCTCAGGGTTCATTCAATAATTACGAAGTTATTGTTGAACAAGCCCTAAGATAAACAGTTATTCATCGCAACACCAAAGCGTCCAATGAATTCCTATTTAGTCAGAGGTGAGCCCCAAAATGTCTCAGCAAAAAAACAGTTTCCTTTTGCTATTGCTATTTGTTCTACTTCCCGTCACAGCAGCTATATCCCACCCGACCAACAGTCAATTTATCACTCCTGAAGAGTATCTTAAACTCCACCCTGAAGAACAGGAAATCAGTAAAAAATTCAGCAAAACTGTAAAAGAACTTCCACATCCCCTTCGCAAGGGGCAGCAGAAGAAAACGGTTTCCATAGCCTTTGTCTACCCGGGCGAACAGGCGTCGGATTACTGGCAGCGCAGTGTCCGTTCGTTTGTTGCACGCATGGACGCATTACAGATTGACTACAAACTGGACAAATATTTTTCAAAGGCTGGTGGAATTGAAATCCGCAAACAGGAACAGCAACTGAAAATCGCTCTAGACAAGGATCCCGACTACCTGGTTTTCACCCTTGACGTAAATCAGCACCAACGACTGATTGAACGTATACTGGCCAAGGGACGTCCCCATCTCATTCTACAAAATATCACGACACCGCTCTCCATCTGGGAAGGCAATCAGCCATTGTATGTAGGGTTTGACCATGCTATCGGTACCCGCATCCTTGCCAACTATTTTTTAGACCGGAAAACTGACAATGGGACATACGGCCTCCTTTATTTTTCCCAGGGGTATGTCAGTTCCATGCGGGGAGATACATTTCATACATTTATGCGTGAGGGAAAAGGATATGAACTCTCAGCAGCATATTACACGGGAGGACAACGCGAAAAATCCCGTAAAGCTGCAGAACAACTGATACGGCAGGATGCTAATCTTCGGCTCATTTATGCCTGTGCCACCGATGTTGCTCTTGGTGCCACCGATGCCCTGCGTGATGCGGGACTGACTGGGAAAATTATGGTTAACGGATGGGGAGGCGGCAGTGCAGAGCTTGCAGCCATAGCACGAGGAGAACTTACTGCCACTGTTATGCGGATGAATGACGACAACGGGGTAGCCATGGCAGAGGCCATACGATTCCAACTGCTCGGGAAGGGACAGGAGATTCCCACCGTGTTCAGTGGTGACTTCGTCCTGATTACCAGTGAAACATCTGAGGAAAAAATCCAGGCAGCAAAAAAACAGGCATTCCGCTACTCCGGCATCCCTGACAATCTATGATTCCATTTCTCATGCAAAAGACAGAACACAGTTTTACAACTCTTCTCTCCCGTTATTTTTCCCTGCTGCTTCTATTATTGCTAGCAGGATTGTTGTTCTGGACGTATATATCCACCAGCACTACCCTGCAAAAACAGCAACGGCTCAATATCAACCTGAACAACAAAAACAGTGCGAGAGTCCTTGACACGACCCGTCAGACTCTGTGTAATACTCTGCAACAAGTAACCACGGCCTTCTCCCAGCTTCCCGTACCATGCCCGCAAAACACTCATGAACAGTTGACTCAGGTCATCAATACCATGCAGGACACGCTCCACCTGGATCTTGTACGATTCATCAGCGCAGACCAGCAACAGATTATATCCGCAGATTCACCATTCTTCACTTTTCATGGTTCAGAACAGTTGTTTACAAAGGATAAGGATAAATATATTGATACTACCCACCTTCTTTCCTTTGGTACCCCGGATAATCCCCTGTGGCTGTTCATTACAGGGAAACGTGTTATTCAGAAAGAGAGCGGCAAAGTATTGGGAATACTGATAGGCGGCATTGTTATCAATGATAATATCCCACTGGCAAGAGAGATACTTCAGTACTCGAACGCTGAATATGCAGTTCTCCAGATCGATGGGCACCTCCTCAGCAGTAACAGGCCTCTGCCTGAGTCCCTGAGGAACATTGCAGAGAGTACATCCATCCCCCTTACCAGAAGCAGCAAGCAGATTGCAGGAAAGAACCAGCAAATGGTGATCAGTCGCTATGAATACACTCTTGGCAATGATCAATCACTCTTCGTTCTTCTTTTCTACAAGGACACAATGCAGATGGAGATACAGCAATCCTTTCTCCGTTCAGGGGCTATTATCTTTTTAGCAACAGCTTGTCT
>JAOZLI010000145.1 GCA_029934915.1 Desulfocapsa sp.
AATCTCTTTAGCCCGCTTCTTTACTTCAGCACAAACATCATTGATTTGCAAATAATGGGTAAAATTACCCTGAGACAGATTAACCCCGCCAAGACTGATGCTCATTAGAGGAAATTTACACGCCACACCTTCCCTATTCTTAGAAAGGATGCAATTAGCAGTAACATCTTCAGCATCATAAAATCGCACAATTCCCTTATCAAATCTTTCGATGATAAACGCCACCACGGTATCAACTTCGTCATCCGGTACCAGCATAACAAAATCATCGCCCCCCACATGCCCCAAGAAACCAGCATCATTTTTAACCAGAGACAGAGAATCTTTTAGCAGGGTCGCTGTAAAGTGTATCCCTTCATCCCCCCTGGCAAAGCCGTACTTATCATTATAAGCCTTAAAGTTATCCAGATCCGCATAGATAACAAAATCTTTACGAGATTCATCAAGAGAGGTCTGTATGGCCTTCTGGACACTGTTATTACCAGGCAACCCGGTGATAGGATTTGCATCCATCGCTATTTTGTTAATACGACGCAACTCCAAAATAGCATTACGCAACTCTATCTGGTTCTTTACCCTGGCCCTTACCGTGGCGACATTAAAAGGCTTGGTAATATAATCTGCTGCTCCAAGAGAGAACGCCCTGGCATCATCCAGACTTTCTGATACACCGGTTATAAAAATTACTGGAATTTCTTTTGTTCGTTCATTTTTCTTCAACCATTTACACACTTCGTAGCCATCCATACCCGGCATCAGAATATCCAACAAAATAAGATCCGGTAAAGATTCTGACTGACATTTTTCCAGTGCAATCTCTCCACTGGTAGCCGGAATGGTCGCATAATCATTCTTCAATGTTTCAATAAGCATACGAACATTTTCAGGTAAATCATCCACAATAAGGATTTTTGATTTTTTAGACTGATCGACCATAATTCTATAGCTCCAGCACTTTTTTTTCAATTTCATCCAGACATAACAAGGCTTCCTGCTCTTTGAATTCTTCCAAAAGAAGTTCCAGGCGATCAACCTCTACAGTACAATCTGTTCCACCAAGCATTTCCCGCAAAGCTATAACGGCATCTATCGCGGCTCCATAATCGTCAACAATAAGTTGCCGTAAATTTTCACAACAATCCCTCACTTTTTTGCTATTCAGTGCATCAGTCCCCTTGGAAGCCACAGATTCAGTACCTGTGGCAAAACCAAGACCCTCCAGTTTTTGTATTGACTGAGAAACAATATGAAGTTCTTTACTGAAATTTTGGCAAAGTTTATCCCGTTTTGGCAAATGTTTCTCATCCGCAGCCAGCTCCAGTTCACCTGCTGCCTGATGTAACTCCAAAGCACCAACGTTACCAGCACCACCCTTAAGCCGGTGAAGCAACTCCTTGGCCCTATCTATCCTGGATTCTTGCAGAGCACACACGATTTTCTTTTCACAACCCACGAATTTCCTGCGAAATGAAGACAATAAGTTCAGGTACAGAGTGGCATTTCCCGCCACCCGCTTCAGGCCATTATGCAAATCAAGGCCGGGAAGCACAGACGGCAAGACAATCTGCGCTTCTTCATTGTTGGTTTCAGAAGCAGCATCCTCAACAACTCTCTGTCCAGGAGTAATCCACTTGACCAGTACAGCAAACAAAACATCCGGATCAAAAGGCTTTGTCACATGATCATTCATTCCAGCATCCAGACACTGCTGACGCTGACTGCTCAAGGCATGTGCGGTCATGGCAATAATCGGCACATTTTTATATGGCGATGCTGAATTACGGATTTCCTCAGTGGCAGTATAACCATCCATAACCGGCATTTGAACATCCATCAACACGAGATCGAAGCCAGTATGTAAATCAGGGAAAGCTACAGCATCAACAGCTTTTTGGCCATTATCAACCACAGTAACAGCAAACTCCTCACTTCGTAGATATTCGGCAGCCACCTGCTGATTAATCTCATTATCTTCCACCAGCAGAATTGAGGCACCTCTCACATCATCCAACCTCCGTTCATCGCTACTGTGCGGAGGTGCAAGGACTTCTGATTCAGTCACTGTAGCAACCTGTACCGTAAAAGAGAAAGTACTCCCGCCGTCAGGCTCACTGGCAACTGAAATTGCCCCCCCCATGATCCCAACCATTTCTTTACAGATTGTCAGGCCAAGACCTGTACCACCAAATTTTCGTGTGGTGGAACTGTCAGCCTGAGTAAAGGGATCAAAAAGATTTTTCATTTGATCTTTACTTAGGCCGATGCCACTGTCTTCCACTGAAAAATGCAAAAGGAGATACTTGTCGTTTTTGACCTCACCCGGAACAATATCGACTCGAATATCCACCTGCCCGGTGTCCGTAAATTTTATGGCATTGGTGGTCAGATTTAACAACACCTGAAAAATACGCATGGAATCGCCCTTCAATAGCTGCGGAACGTTACTATTTGTGTGAAAGAACAGGCCAATACCCCTTTCTTCGGCAGCCTCCATGGCAATGTTTTTTACATTACTCAAGACATCATCACATCGAAACACCGCTGACTCAATTTCCAGCATTCCAGCCTCGATTTTGGAGAAATCAAGAATATTATTTATGATACCAAGCAGCACACTTGATGATGATTTAATTTTCATCATATAGTCGCACTGTTTTTCGGTCAAATTCGTTTTTAACACCAACCCGCCTAGCCCAACAATGGCATTGAGCGGGGTGCGAATCTCATGACTCATGTTAGCCAGAAACTCACTCTTCGCAATATTGGCTGATTCTGCCTCCTGCCGGGAGCGTTCCAACTGTTGATAACTCTTTCTCAATTTACCCATCAAAAAATGTAGAAAAAGAGCGATACAGGCAATAACTGCCAAAGGTAGAAGATTATTAAAGACCTGGCGCCTGCTTTGCTTGACTAGAGAGGTCTGATCCATAAAGATACCCAGCTCCGCCAATAAAGAACCGGAGAAATCATTCAGAGGATGCAGCTTACCGACATAGGACGTACCTCCAAAAGACATCAGGCCATCCTGCGGATAGGGAACTGCTGCCGAGCTTAAATTACTAAGAATTGTATGATGGTTATCATTGTAGATAACAAAAGGAAAACCGGTTGATTCCGCCAAACGCTCGGCAATGCTCTGATTACCATCGACAAACCGAACCATGACCACATAACCGTATGTATCTCCCATATCGTGGTAAATGGGCACAACACGTTTCATGACTGTCAACATGTCCGGTAATCCATCGACAGATTTTTTCAAATGGGAAACATTGTTAAAAAAAGCTGAAGAAAACCGTTCAAAGCTTGCCTTTCCCGGCATGCTTTCTACCAACTCCGCATAAGGTTCATGCGTAACACCCTCACCAACAATCCGATCGTTAGTGACTAGTAATTGTCTATCTTCGTCAAGGAAAAACACCTCATCCAGGCTATGCTTTGAGGCAATAGTTTGCAACATCACCTGTATCGGTCTTAATTTGTCAAAATCCAGATAATAGATTATTTTTTGTTCCTGCTCCCGAACAATACCACCGACGAAATCCAGCTCCCGCAATTCATAACGAATTACGGATGCGACAACAGCAAGCCGTTCTTCCAATGCTGTTGTCACCATAGAAGAGGTAATACGCTTGTTTACAACAATCCCATACGCCCCATTCAACAAAGTAACGACAAGCAATAACACAAAAGTCAGGAAAGCAATCCGAAATACATTTGACTGCGGCGATTCGTCTTTATTACCGGTAGACTTGTTCATATATTAACATGTTGAAAACAGTTACTTTGATTCATCAATTTCTCGTTCTTCCACAGTAAACCCCTCCATTTCCCAGCGAACAAGCCCCCCTTTCAACACTCCAAGAACATTAGTATAACCATTGGCAATGAGATATTTAGCGGCAAGAGGTGCCTGACGCATGGTCCAGTCGCTGAGAATTATCGGGCGATCCTTTGGCAACAGATACGCATCGTCAACCAAAGTGAGCAATGGAAAATTTTGGGAACCAACTATGAAGTTAGGATCTTTGACAAAATTACGGGGCCGTACATCTATCACCAGAATATCACCAAGACGAATACGCTCCTGCACCTCTGCCGGTCTAAGCTTATTAACTTTGATACCACTATATTTTTTATCAATATACAGGGGATAATTAAAGCTTCTCCACTCCGAAATCCCACCAGGAAACCAATAGACAGAAGAATACCCTTCTTTAACCGCATACCTTGCGGCCTTTTCTGAATAAGGTCACCTGACTCCCATGCAATAAAAAATGAGCGAGATATCTTTGTCCTCCGGTAACAGAGATGACTTTTTTAATCTATCAATCGGAATACTTATTGAACCGGGAATATGATGCAATTCAAATTCAAGCTGACTTAAAACATTAATAAGCAACACTCCATCTTCCTTTTCCAGTAGAAGCTTTGTTTCCGGAGCAGTGATTCGCTGGTATGTTGTCGCTGCAAAAACCGGACAAGCAACCAGGGCAATTGCCCAAACGGCAATTAACAAGCAGCAGATGTTACATTTATGTCTCATAATCTCTCCTGAGTATCCCAAAGGCACGAAAAACGAAATGATAAAAAAAGCTTATAAATAGGATTATTAAACAGCGCCTCAAAAGTCAAGGAGAATAATTCACGCACTCACTCAAAACACTGTACTTACAGACAGTTAGAGCACAACAACGCGTATCATAAATGAGAAGGAGAAATATGGTAAAAAGTACTCTAAAGCAGACAGGGGAGTAATCACAGTTTATATAATAATAAGACCGTGACTACTCCTGAATTGATAAGGGCTTGTTCAACAATAACTACGCACTAGCATTCGCACAGGGGCAACTGCCACCACTTTTACACGGAGGTGCGGCAGCTGTACTGCTCTTTTCTTTCTTTTCTTTCTTTTCAGGCTTTGTAGAAGAATATCCATCGGCATACCAGCCACCGCCCTTCAATTGAAAAGAACTTCTGGACATAATTTTTTTCACAGGACCTCCGCATTCAGGACAATCCTGCAAGGGGTCATCGGCCATTCGTTGCTGTACTTCGTGAACTTTTTCACATGCGGGACACTCGTATTCATAGACTGGCATTTTGGACTCCGTATATTCTGAACAATTGCTACTATATTATTTATGATAAACTCGTAAAAAGTAAAATTCCAGATGGCTAAGTATTTATGAGTTTGTCGACTTATTCTACAAACAACTCTCTATAATTATTGAATTTCAGGCGGATTTACGCCTGTATGCAGTACAGAAGCTACTCTAACACCTGTTTCTGACATGTCAACTCCTGAGACATTAGCAGGCAAAACACCCATCATTTCTTGACTTTTGCCTACGTCGGTGTAAGTATCCTGCAGATGTAAGGGGTTACCCATACAGACCAAGTTCGTATACCAAAATCTTTATCGTTTCAGGAAGCAAACATGATTGGAATTTTTGATTCAGGCATTGGAGGCATGACGGTCGCCCGGGCAATTGAACAGTTGCTCCCCGACCATCCTCTTATCTATTATGGTGATATAGCACGTACGCCCTATGGCCCTAAAAGCCCTCAAACCATAATTAATTATTCCATCCGCAATACTGAATTCCTGCTGGACAAAGGGGCTAAACTAATTGTAATTGCCTGTAATTCTGCTTCATCTGTAGCAACAAAAATCCTACGCGAACGTTTTCGGGTACCGATTATCGAGGTAATAAGCCCGGCGGCAAGGCGAGCCACAGAAATAAGTAAAACTGGAAGAATTGGTGTTATCGGCACAAAAGCCACCGTCAAAAGTGGAATCTACCAACAAACGATCAATGCTGAGAGACCTGACTTTAAAATATTTTCTCAGGCCTGCCCTTTACTCGTTCCACTGGTTGAAGAAAACTGGTTAAATAAACGGGAGACAAAGATGATTCTAAGACGTTATCTGCATCCCTTAAAAAACAAGCAGATCGATACGCTGGTACTTGGCTGTACCCATTATCCATTACTTAGCAATTTGATACAGGCACGAATCGGCAAGCGAGTACAACTTATTGACTCGTCCATCCAGACAGCCAGCTTCGTGCGCGAATACCTTGTACGGCACCCAGAGTGCAGCAGCGAACAGGCAAAGGCCAGCCATACGTATTACGCATCTGACTGTACTGAAACAGCCCTTAACGTGGCAGAACGAATCTTTCACCGTCCCATGGAGCTTATTGTTGCATGAATATTTACAAATATACCCGCATCCTGGTACCCTTCTGCATTTTTCTTTTCTTCTGCTCAAGCATCAGCCAGGCTGAAACGGCAAAGGAAGCAGCGGCAAGACTACAAAATAGGTACGACCAGCTCAGTTCGTTGAGCTTTAACTTCATTCAGGACACCCGTGGGCAACTCACAGGGCGTCCAAAAACAGGGCGTGGTCAGGCATTTTTTGTTAAAAATACGATGCCGGGAAAAATGCGTTGGAATTACTCGACTCCGGACAGGCAGGTGCTTGTCAGTAATGGAAAGACTTTTTCAATGTATTTCGAATCATTACAACAGATGATCGTAACCCCGGCCAAGGCTCTTCAACAGGATCTCACCTACTCGTTTTTTACCGGAACCGGCAATCTACTGGAGGATTTTTCCATAACTCCCAGCAATCAAGAATTTTCCAGCCGGGATAAACAAGACACAGTAATAAAACTGACCCCAAAAGATAAACAGACCCAGGTGGCATCAATCCAGTTATGGATCACCGAAGATTCTCTTATCAGGCGTATTGAAATACTTGATCATTTTGACACCCTTACAGTGTTAAACATTTCCAATTTACAAGCAAATAGTCTTGATATAGATGACAAGGAACTGATAAAACAACTTTTTGATTTCACCCCTCCTGAGGGCACAGAAATCATCCAACAGTGATGGCGTCGTAAAAATTCTTCATCTTCTTCGTCATTGCAAATTTACTGTCATTACGACGTACCTAAGTACGCCTCATTCCATTAAATTT
>JAOZLI010000406.1 GCA_029934915.1 Desulfocapsa sp.
GGCCTTGGCCGTTGGAAACTCCGTTTCCGCCGCCTGCGGCCTACGCAGACATCGGCGAGTCTACTAAATATTTCGCAACAATCAAGCCGATTCTTTTATCGCAACTAACGTTTCTTGGTGACCGTCCCAAAATGGGGATCACGAGACAACGTTGTTTTCTCTTTTTTCGTTGATTAAATTGATTGCTCAAATTGCAAAAATCGCGCCATTTTGGGTACGGTCGACCAACTTGTTGGGAGACCATTTTTGTCTTTGATGCACAATTTTTCTTTGCTCTTTGTTTCCTGCTTTCTCCGAAATCTCAAACTCTTTTCATGCAGAGCATGAGAATCTTTTTTCTCTTTTCTCCCAACGTGGCCGTTGAGCAGAGGTTCTGGGTATTCCCAGGTTCTTCTGCTCCAACGCCCTGTTAGTTGCCGAATACAGCAACTGTCTTTAATTTATGTTTAATTCTTATTTTCGGTTCTCTTAATTCTTTTCTTCTATCGGCGTTGCGAATACACCTAGTTGATTCATAGAGGTGTGGATCAACGCATGTTATCCTCCCTCTATTAATCAACTTGTCTGAGACGCTGTCTGCGTTGACGGCCTTGGCCGTTGGAAACTCCGTTTCCGCCGCCTGCGGCCTACGCAGACATCGGCGAGTCTACTAAATATTTCGCAACAATCAAGCCGATTCTTTTATCGCAACTAACAGTTTATTAGGTAGACTCGCTGTCCATCTAATTCTTGGCGATGTCTACCTAAGTCGTTAATTGTTTATTATTTTATAGTTGTTTTATTCACTTTATATATTTATACTTGAGGTAAGTATAGGAGTATCTATGAAACCAGTCAAGTCGCAAAATGAGATGTCGGAGCAGGAAATTGTTTTTTGGGCAAAGTATGCGGGAAAGTTGGTCAGGCGTAATATAAGTGGTCATTCAGCCGAGTGGCATGTTCGTTATGCGCAGATGTTTGCGTATAGCCTCAAAGGTAGGCATCTGCGTGATCTTGAGGCGGAGTATATTGATGAGTATTTGGATGATCTAGGTAGACATTCTAAGTATAGCGGCTGGAGGTTGCAGCAGATTGTTTCTGCATTGAAAATTTTGTTTTGCGATATGAGTAGTTGCGCTTGGGCTAAGTCTTATGATTGGGATGGTATTATTGATGGATTTAAGGATTTAGCTGAAGATCATGCTACTTTTGCGCGTGAAATTGGGGTGGCTGAAACAGTTAAAAAGCGACGGGTTGTGCGTGAAAAGATATCTGACGAAAAGACGTTGAAGATTTTGGGGCGTTTGCGTGATTTGACCCGTATTCGTAATATGTCAATTAGAACGGAGCAGACGTATTCTGAGTGGGCCGAACGTTTTGCGTTGTTTTGTGGTGGAACAATATCTGCGGACACATCACGTGTTGTTCCGTTTTTGGAGCATTTGGCTCTGGTTGATAGGGTGGCGGGGGCTACTCAGGCGCAGGCGTTGAATGCTTTGGTTTTTTTGTATCGTGAGACTATGCAGGTGGATTTGGGCGATTTGGGAAATTATAAGCGGCCGCGGACAAAGAAAAAGTTGCCGATTGTTTTAACTCGTGAGGAAAAGGATGTTCTGCTTGACGGTATGGGCGGTATGGCGGGATTAATGGCGAGGCTGATGTATGGGACGGGTATGCGTTTGATGGAGTGTGTGCGTTTGCGGGTTAAGGATGTTGATTGGGGTAATGGCTATATTATTGTACGGGGCAAGGGTGATAAGTATCGGCGCGTTCCGCTGCCGTCGGCGTACAGCGCGGAGCTGGAAGCACATTTGGCTGAAAGAAAGTTGTTGTTTGAAAAAGACAGTGCGGCTGGGTATGGCGAGGTATATGTGCGGGAGTCTTTGCGTCGTAAAATGCCCAATATAGGCAAGGAGTGGGGCTGGCAGTATATTTTTCCGGCAAGACGCGTTAGTACGGATCCGCGATCAGGGCGGCATATGCGGCATCATATTACTGAAAATGCTCCGCAGAAGGCTATTAAGCGGGCGGCGACTAAGGCGGGGATTGTTAAGCGGGTGAGTTGTCATACTT
>JAOZLI010000146.1 GCA_029934915.1 Desulfocapsa sp.
TTATTTTGTCCCCGTTCCATCATTCATTTAACTGCGATTGAAATATTTTGCACGCTAATTCAGAATAATATTTTAAGAGTTAGCCTGTGGCAATATTAATACAGGCGTAAACTCCATTAGATAAGCCATGAATATGAATACCTGCAATTGAGTCGTAAGTTGCCGCCTGTTATTTTTTGATATCCGCTTTGTTCATTTTGTACCGCAGTACCCGCTCACTGATTCCCAGTTCCTCAGCAGCTTTGGTCTGTACCCATTGATGTTTTTCAAGAGCCGATACGATCATCTCTTTTTCCACTTCTGCCAGCCGTTCACTTAACAGGCCGCCTGTGCTCTGTTTTTCACGGATTTCAGGTGGAAGATCTGGCACATTGATTGTGTTGCCGCGTACCAGAGTGACAAGGCGTTGGATCAAATGTTCCAGTTCCCGGACATTGCCGGGGAATTGATATTTTACCAGTTGTGCCATGGCCTGATCTGCAAAACTGATGGGCGTTGAGGCGTATTTTTCCAGGAAGAACTGAATTAGTTCGGAAATATCCTCTCTTCGTTCCCGTAAGGGTGGAACAATCAACTCCAGTACATTCAGGCGAAAGAAGAGATCTTCACGAAACGTTCCTTCGGCAACCATCGCTTTCAGATCTTTATTGGTGGCCGTTAATACTCTGGCATCCACATCGAGATTTTTCTCACTGCCCACCGGAGTCACTTTCTTTTCCTGCAGAGTACGTAACAGCTTGGCTTGGAGATGCAGAGGTAATTCGCCTACTTCATCAAGGAAAATGGTTCCACCGTTGGCCAGCTCGAAACGTCCACGACGTTTGGAAACTGCTCCGGTAAAGGCTCCTTTCTCGTGGCCAAAGAGCTCTGATTCAAAGAGATTCTCCGGGATGGCGGCACAGTTGACTTCAATAAATGGACCATCTTTTCTGGGGCCAATGAGATGAATAAGTCTGGCCATCAGTTCCTTGCCGGTGCCGGTCTCACCACGAATAAGTGCTGCCCATTCCGTGGGGGCTATGCGGTAAATCAGGGACAAAAGCTCCTGCATCTTCGTACTTGAACCAATAAGTTCCAGTGGCAGCTCTTCCGTCTCAATGGATTCCGTTATCTTTTCGGATTCCTCCTGCACCGAAAAATCTGTGGCAATTCGTTCTATTTTGGCGAGTAATTCAGTGAGGTCAACGGGTTTTTCAAGGAAGTCATCAGCGCCTAGCTGCATGACTTTTACAGCAGTTTGTACGTTTCCGTAAGCGGTGATCATGATTGCCCGTACCAGCGGCGATGATGAACGCATATGTTCCAGAACTTCATCACCATTCATATCGTCCATGCGATGGTCAATAAGAACTAGTTGGATGGGAGCTGTTTCAAACAGGTTCAACGCCTCTTTTCCACCGGATGCGGTGAGTACTTTGTAACCCTGTTTTTCAAGGAACCCCTGCAGCATATCCCGCTGCGTTTTTTCATCATCAACGATTAAAATTAACATAATATTTAGGTTGTTTAGGCTGTAGGCTTAAGGGTGTTAGGAAAAGATTTGCTTCCTGCTCTACCATAAAACGTGGTAAGTCCAAAAGCCGAGAGAGTACAAGAAACTGCTTAAAAAAAACTGCTAATTACGTGATATATGAACTATACTCTGCGGCCTATAAGTGGCAGCGTAATGGAGACGTGAATAATCTGTTTATTGAAGTCTATCGTATAGTCAAGTGTTCCGGCATGGGCCTGCACAATTTTATTGCTGATCACCAGTCCCAGTCCTGTTCCCCGGGTTTTGCTGGTAAAATAGGGCTCAAGAAGAAGCTTGCTTTCTTTTTCTGAGAGCCTGAAACCGCCATTCACAATTTCGATCACACAATTTTTTTCTGTTGATCTTGTCGAAATCTGTAAGAAACCACCCTGGACCTGTGCCTCGATGGAGTTCTTGATAAGATTTTCGAAAAGCTGAGCGAGAAGGACCCTGTCGCCTTGAAGAACAGTGCTTTCTTCACACTGTAACGTAACAGAAAGCTGTTGTTCTTCGCACTGTATATGGTAAAGCATGATAACTTCGTCTAAAAGCTTCTTCAGCGGCACAGAATCATTGCTAACACTAAATGAATCTCCATATTGTTTCAACCGGGTGATGATTGCGTTGGAACGCTGCACAGATTCCCGCATACTGTTGATCAATTCCTGATGCTCACTGTCCAGACCGCTGTCCTCGATTTGCAGACGTTGCAGTCCCATGCCGATGGCATTTAAAGGATTTCGTAATTCATGGGTGATGGTGGCTGCTGCTCGTCCAAGGGCTGCATCTTCATGCTGACGTGCCATCTTTTGTTCAAATTCGCGTGTCTGCTGCAGCCGTTGTCGCTGCACCCGGTATAACCACCAGGAAGAGAAACCACCGCAAAGAAGCAGGAAAGTGATAAAAACGAGGAATGTCCTCTCCCTGTGCGCTCGACGCTTACTGAAATGTGCCTTTTTTAGAGCAACTACGATCTGTTTATCACCCATGGGGAGGATGGTTTCTGTTACTTCTTCAGAGGATGATCGGTTTTGTTTGTTGGTATCAGATTCCAGACGTACATATGCGATATCATATAAATCATTAAACATGGTGAGCAGTCGTTGAACTGAGATCTCAGCCAGGGTTTCTTCAATTTGCTTTGCAGGGAGGCCAACCAGCACACAACTGGTGGGATGGGGATCTGTCTGTCCTGAGAACGTATACAGGTAGAGCTGTTGCTCTGGTAAATGTTTGAGGCTGCCAGTCTCGGAACATTCGTTTTGCTGCAGCCAGTCAGCAGGGCCGCTGACTGTTGTGTCGGTGGTAGGGGATATGATTTTAACACCGGCCAGGCCTGACTCCAGAGCAAATGCCGTCAGCTCCGAACTGGAAAAGGGTTCAATGGAATCCAGATAATGGATAAATCGACCACTGTTTTCCAGGGACCCGGTTACAATAGCTTCCAGTCCGTCCTGGGCAAGCAGCGTATTTCGAATATTCAGCTCAACCACCGCCGCCAGAATTTCAGAATGGCTTTGTGAATGTTGGTGAAATTCACGAGTTGCCTGCCTGGTCTGGTAATAGAAATAGCTGACGACCATTGCAATCAGACCAATATAGACCAGAAGATTAGTACGCCAGCTTGGATAGTGCTTCATTGGCTCCCACTGTTTCCACATTCTGAATGTTTTTTGTGTTTCCGATCTTTTCGCAGTCGCAAACGGACACCTGTGGGATCAGAACATCCACTCCCGCCACAGCCTCTGATCTCTGAGGCAACAAAAAGCGGGGTTTCCAGCTCTTCTCTCGTTCCCCATATGCGGATTGTTGATCCCTGTGCCACGCATCGTGGAAAGAAAATCCCCTGGTCGCTTTGCGGCAAAACGTTTTTCTCTGCGATCCGGACAGTGATTTGACTGTCTGGATCTGCTGGTGTTATTACCGTGAGCTCAAGGGCTTCATGATCTATTGTCAGCACTCTGACCATAAGAAACTCCTGGCAAAATGCCGGGGAGGATCCAAGAAGCAGCAGGAGTATAATAGCGATTTTCTCTTTCATTGTTTTAGCCTCTAACGGAACACAGAACAAGCAGTTTTCTATTCAGTTGCAACACGGTGGAGAATCTCAAAAAATGCATGGGGGTCCATGTCGGCTGATCCCGCTATTTCTTTCATGGTCTGGTCGGCCTCAGCCTTGATATTTTGCTTCGCCAGTCCACTCAGTATGGTTGGAATGTCCAAACCAAATTCATTGCAGATATCCGCAAGCACCCTTCGGCCAAATCCGGGAAAAGGCTCTGATGGAAAGCTTGCACCAGCAACCGTCTTGATCTTCGCTGGTTTCATTGCCTCATAAACCGCTTTTGGGGTCATTGTATTTTTAGCTGCGATTTCAGCGATAGTTTGCTGGTCACCTGTAATGACAACGCCTGCTTTGCTCAGTAACTCTTTAGCTTTGTCCAGATCGATATCCACCTTTTTGGTAAAACTCTTCAGGGACGAAATCTCCGCATGGCCGTAGGGTGGATCTCCATATTTCTCTGCTGCAGCATCCTTAATTGATTCACTAAAACTGATAACGGTATAGATAGGTGGGATTTTGAAAAAGGTGCCCAAACCAATCACCAGGCAAAGTACCAGTGCTACATTAAAACTCGGAGTGAACACTTTCAGTTCTCTGGTTCGATTTTTCATATAGGCCGTAATCACCTTCCAGTTATAGAAGAGGTGGAACAGACCGGCAAAGAGAAAGAGAAAACCGAGGTTAACATGAAGATCTCCCCACTGGGTTTTCGTCATCCCCCAAAGATACCAGTCTGCCCAGTTGGCAACACGACCATGAGGGACAATATAAAGGATAATACTGGTAAGGATGCAGAGGACAAAAGACAGCAACATGGTCATGGATGTTATTTTTCTGATATTCATTCAATAACTCCTTTTGTGGTGAATGAGGGTGGGGATCTGTTTTGTTATGCGTACTGCGGAAAACATTTGCCAGAACTGTGCCACATTGCATAAATAAAAAACACTGTTTAAACATGTGGTTGCGTGAATGGGAGCGCGGCGATACTTTTTAACTGTTCGACAATCATGTCCCGTTCGACAAAAATGTCGAAAGACTATGGGGGTGCTTAAAACATCTTCGTAAAATATATTGACAATTCTTACCATTGGGCTTATTTTTTGTGTATATGACAATAATATCCATTTTGGATATACTTAATTCTTTTGCAAATTCAGGTAATTATTGTGATGACAAAAGTGAGAGAAGATGCCCCCCTGCTAGAAGTCAATGAGAATGGTTCTGGTTATTTTGCTCGTGTAATCAGCGAGAAAGTTGCCACATATAACAGTTCTCCACTCACCGCCTTCCATGATCACTTATTGAAAATATTTTTTGATCTTGCTCAGCAGCATGATGGCCTTGATAGCTTTTATCAAATTTGTGTTGCGGTTCCTCAGGCTCTGCATCCAGAAATTACAGTCTCTTTAGCAGTGCTGACCAAGTCAAATGAGAGCTTTCAGCTGGCTTGTGGCAGTGAGTCTCCGACAAATATTCCCTCGCAAATCATTGCCAAACTCCCTCTCCAGGCGACAGAATCGTCTTATAGTCAAGAAGGCATATTGCTTTTACCCGTGATATCCCGTCCTTTGCTCGGCGTCAGCGGACGTCGCAATTCTTCGTTTCTCGGTAACGATAACTCAAGAACTGATACTCCCCCCTGCCTGGGGGTGCTCTTTATTACGCACTTCGATGTGCTTAGTGATATAGATCGTCTTTTTCTGGAAAAACTGGTGACTCGTATTGGATATAATCTCCAGCGTCGTCTTCTTCAGGCCAGTTATCTTGAGCATATCAATTTTCTTAAACGTCTTGGCAGAGATATTGGTCATAATGTCATTGTTCCGAATATGCATTTCAAGAACCTTTTTCGCCAACTGGATAAAAAAATTCAACGCATTAATAAAGAGGTTAAGGTTAGTCTGAATTTGGCAGATAAACCATCTGTCCGAATTCTCAATAGGTGTAGTGAAATTAGATCAGATCTCACAACTACTCACGAAGAGCTTCTGACACATTATAATCATACCAGTCTTTATCTTGAAACACTCCTTCGTGAAGAACATTTTTCCGAAGGAGAATTTATTCTTAAACCACGTCGCTGCCAGATCGAGGCCGAGATTATTATCCCTGAACTCGATATCTATCGTAAGCGTTTCGAACAGCAGGGTATCACCATTGATCAGCCACTCAATATGCGGGATCGTCAATTTTTTCTTAAAGTTGATCAGGGTTTACTTTCGCAAGTGTTTGATAATCTCTTCTCAAATGCAGTAAAATACACGACTACTTCCACTGACAGCCAGGGGAGATCCCGTAAAGCCATTGCATACGGTTGCCAGGATATAAAAGATTTCCCCGAAAAAGGAAAAAAAGGTGTAAAATTTAATATCTTTTCCACAGGAGAGCATTTCAGCGGAGATGAACGTCTGACTATCTTTAATGATGGCGTAAGAGGGAAAAATGTGGGCTACAATCCCGGCAGTGGTCATGGTCTGGCATTTGTTCGTAATGTCGTAGGGATTCATGGCGGAGATATCGGCTATGAAGCTGTATCCGGTGGAAATAACTTTTATTTTATTCTCCCTCTTCCAGAAGAAACAGAGGAGTAACAGGCTATGGCTGCCGATAGAACGTCTCATCATCGTAACTTAATCCTGGATAGTATCCCGGTTGCTATGGTGACTATGGATTCTAATTTCAGGATTACTTCATTCAATAATCTGGCAGAGCATCTCACGGGTTTTTCAGCCACTGAGGCCATTGGAAAACACTGTTATGAAATATTACACAGCAGCAAGTGTGATACGGAATGCCCCCTGCAAACAGTACAGGAATACGGTGAATCAGCTACGGGCGTAGAGGCGGAGTTTGTAAGTCGTTTTCATGAACATATTTCGGTGAGAATTGGAACGGCTGCTGTCGAAAACAGTGATGGCAGTTTTCTTGAATACCTGGAAGTTATAGAGGATATTTCAAGGGAGAAGGTTCTTGAACGGGAAAAGAATAATTTTCAGTTCATGGTGGCTCACGATATGAAGTCTCCCCTTGTTGCCATGCAGGGATTAATACGTAGAATCCGTGAGCATCATGATGAAATGTCAGCAGAAAAACGTGAAGAATATTTTCGGGTCATCAGTGAGGCGGGAGAACAGATTGAAGCACAGGTAATGAATTTTCTGGAATACTCTCGTCAGGCAACCAACAAAATTAAACTTACCCTGGAATATACTGACCTGCCACAATTGATAACCAAGCTTGTACAACGGCATCAGGCACAGGCAGCAGAAAAAAATCTCACCATCCGTGCAGAATATAAGCCCATGAAACGAATTAAAGCTGACTTCAGGCAATTGCAACGGGTTTTTGAAAATTTACTGGATAATGCGATAAAATTT